>CAZSKE010000001.1:0-2187 GCA_964607325.1 uncultured bacterium
CATGACCGCATCATGGAACTCGTCCGAAACCAGGCCCGGGTGGTCTTCGAGAAGGACCTCTTGATGCGCCGCTGGGCCTCCGAACTGGGCGGTGTCTACGTCCCGGTCACCCCCCGAACGCCGCCCAACCCCTACCTGAAGGGGCTTGTCCCGGAGAGGGATCTCACCACCCCTTCGGGCCGTAAGCTCACCCTATTCAACCCGGCCTACATCACCCGCCAGATCCATGAGTTCCAAGCCTTGAACTCCGATATTCGGGGACACATCACCAGCTTGAATCCCATCCGCCCCGAGAACCGGGCCGACGAGTGGGAAACCGGGGCGTTGGAAAGTTTTGAAAAGGGCGCCAAGGAAGAAGTCTCCGAGGCGATGATCGACGGAAAACCGTATTTTCGCCTGATGAAGCCGTTTTACGTCGAGCAGAGTTGTTTGGCCTGCCACGCCGCCCAGGGTTACCGCCTGGGCCAGGTGCGGGGCGGCATCAGCGTTTCCGTTCCCCTGGCGGCCTTCAAAGCCCAGTCCCGGAGCGCCGCCCGCAAGGACGCGGCGTCGGTGGGCCTGCTGTGGCTTCTGGGGGTGCTGGGCCTGGGGTGGGCATTCGCCCGCTTGAACCGGGCGGAAGCGTTGAGGCGGGCTTCCGAAGCCGGTCGCGAAGAGGCCTTGCGGGAATTGAAGGAATCCAACCGGAACCTGGAGGAATTCTCCTCCCACGTGGCCCATGACTTGAAAAGCCCCCTGGCGACCTTGGAAGGCTACGCCCACTTGGCGTTCCGGTCCTCCGGCGCGTCCCACGACCCCAAGTTGCGGGAAACACTCGACACCATCCTGAGTTCCTCCATCCGAGTGAGGGAAATCGTCGACGATCTCCTGGACCTGGCGCGGGCGGGCCACACGGAATTGCGTCGTGAGGAGATGGACCTGACGGAGATGGTGCGTGAAACCTGGAAAGCGCTGACGGAACGTCAACTGGACCGGCCGAACCGCCTCGAGGTCGAGGAGGGACTGATCGCTTCCGGGGACCCGCGTTTAACGCGATTGGTTTTGATCAACCTCTTGGATAACGCCTTGAAGTATTCCGGGAAGTCCTCGGAGGCGCGCGTGGAGGTCGGCCAGGATCGGGCCAAGCCTGGCGCGCCCTTCTTCGTGCGGGACCATGGAGCGGGGTTCGACCCGGAACGGGCGAACGAGTTATTCCAGCCTTTCCATCGGCTTCACGAGAAGGGGGATTTTCAAGGCACCGGGATCGGTTTATGCGTCGTGAGACGGGTGGTGGAACGCCACGGGGGCCGGGTCTGGGCCGAGTCCCAAGTCGGGCAGGGAGCCGTTTTTTACTTCACCTTGCCGAACGAGGGAGACGGGGATCCCAAAGCCGCCGGTTGACCCGACATAAAAAAAGCCCCCCGGGCTTTGGGCCCGGGAGGCTTCGGGAATCGTGCGACGCGGCGTTAGCCGATCTTCACGACGTTTTGGGCTTTGGGGCCCTTTTCCCCCGCGATGATCTCGAATTCCACGCGATCACCTTCGGCGAGAGTCTTAAATCCATTCGACTGAATGGACGAGTAGTGGACGAAAACGTCCTCTCCACCGTCCTGGGCGATGAATCCAAAACCTTTCTCGTTTTTAAACCACTTCACAGTACCTTGCGGCATCGACTTCCTCTTTTCTTTTTCGGTCTTCCGGGGTTGAGCCCGAAGGATCCGTTGGTTCTCTCGAACCCGTCGCCGATTTACGGCGACAAACGCATCGTATCAAAAACGGAAAAATTGTGTTGGGAATTATTTTTTAAAAATACGCGCGGCGCGAAACTTTTTCGCGTGGTCGCGCGTCATCGAAAAAAAGCGTTATGGCTTGGAGCCAAGACCAAAAACGGTCATATCCTCCGGCAATGGCGCCTCGAAAACCACCGGCGTCCCGGTGTCGGGGTGGGCGAAGGCGAGGCGGGAAGCGTGCAGTAGCTGGCGCGGCGCGCCGAACATCGCCGTCCAGTCCCTCTCCCCGTCCTGTTTCACGGCGTTCACATAATCGATGAATTCCTCGTTCTTCCTTCCATACAGCTTGTCCCCCACCACGGGGAACCCGAGGTGCTCCAGGTGCGCGCGGATCTGGTGCGTGCGGCCTCCGGTGGGACGGCACTTCAGAAGCGTGGCGGATTCCTCGCGGCGCACCACCTCGAATCGGGTGGCCGCG
>CAZSKE010000001.1:2197-25356 GCA_964607325.1 uncultured bacterium
AGATCACCCATCCGCGTGACGCGGCAGCACCGTTCGACCGGCGTCCCGGGCGGCAGGGCCTTGCGGCGAATGGAGACGATTCCCGACGGATCCCGCCCGATGGGAGCGTCGGTTTCGAGCGTGTCGGGGCCCACCACGCCGCGCGCCCAGGCCAGGTATTCCTTCTCCACGGACCCTCGCGCGAACTGCTCCATCAATCGCTTTTGAGCTCGCGGGTCCTTGGCCACCACCATCAGGCCGCTGGTTTCCCGGTCGAGCCGATGCGCCAACCCCAGGAAACCGGCGTAGCCTTTTTCCCGCGTCAAGTCCTTCAGAATCGCGATGAAGGTGTGGGTAATGAAACGGCCATCGGCGTGCGAAGGCAGGTTGCCGGGTTTGAGGGCCACCAAAAAAGAGGTTTCGTCGTGGAGGATTCGTATGTCCCGGTCCACCGCGGGCTCGTGGAGAACGGTGGCGTAACTGACGAGGTTTCCCGCGTGCACGACCTGCGCGGCCGAGGGCTTTTGGCCGTTCACGCGCACCTTTCCCCGAAGGATGAGGCTCGCCCAGGTTTCGCGGCTCTGGTAGGGGAAGCGGGCGAAAAGGTAATCCAGCAAGGTGGAGCCCCCGAGACGGGGAGGCACCTTCGATTGAAGGATGGTTTCCGAGGGCGCGGGCGGGTCGCCGGGCGTCAACGGGAAGAGCGCGTGGGGATCTGTTGGAGCTTGATGCCGATCCGGCGGGCGATCGTGAAGATGCGGTCGTCCCGGTAGAACTCGCCGTAATAGATGGCGCGGATCCCGGCGTTCGCCAGCGCCTTGAAGCAGTTCCAGCAGGGGCTGGCCGTCACGTAAAGGTCGGCTCCATCGATCCGCACCCCGTTGCGAGCGGCCTGGATGATGGCGTTCATCTCGGCGTGGATCGTGGCCACGCAGTGGCCTTCTTCCATCATGTGGCCGGCGTCGTCGCAATGCGGCATGCCCCGGATGCTTCCGTTATACCCGGTGGAAAGGAGGGTTTTCTCGCGCACGATGACCGCGCCGACGTGTTTTCGGTCGCACGTGGAACGCGACGAGACCTCCCGGGCGATGTTCATGAAATAAGTGTTCCAGTCCGCTCGGACGCGCTGTCCCGGCCGCGGGGACTTGGAAGGCGCTCTTCGGGATTGACGCTTGGGTTGTTTCGCTCTTTTTTTCATTTGGGTCGCTCAACCGGGCTTGGGATCCACGGCGTATCGCGTGGCACGACGGGCAGGATGCCACAATTCCTTGGCGGCTTCCAGTCCGGGGAGAAACTGGGCGTCGCCCGTGTTCACCCACGGCTTGTCCCCGTGCAGGCGGCACAGGTGAACGAAAATATAGGCCGCCAGTCCCGGTACGGTCAAGTCGGCCGTTTCCAGGAACACGCCCAGCGTGTCCGCGGCGAGGGTTCCCGCGACGGTGTAGGCCGCCAGGCGCCCGTCGACGCGCGCCACCCAAGCCCCCAAGTCGAGGGCTTCCAGGCGGCGCAAGGCCCGAAGGTGGGCCTGGCGCGATTGCTCCAGCATTCGGATGCCCAGCGGATCCAGGCGCGCTTTCCGGGATTCCTTCCAGCGATCGTACAATTCCACGCAAGCGTCCAGGTCGTCCGCGCGGAAGGGCCTGAAATCCGGTGAGCGCTCGCGCGTCAAGCGGTTGATTTCATTGCGGCGGTCACGGAACGGGTCCCCGTGAAGGTCCGCCAAACGGGCCCGATCGTAGATGAACTCATCGGCCAACGGCCGGGCGGGAAATCCCCAGGTTTGGGCGGCGGCGGCCTGGGCCGCGGTGAGGCCCTCGACCCTGGAGAAGCCCGCGCCCGGTCCCTGGACGGCGGCGAGGTATTGAAAGAGCGCCTCCAGGGATTCCTTCCGGAAGGGGACGGGCGGCAGGGAAGCGAACACTTCGCCCGGACGGAAGGAAAGGACCGCGTGTCCCGCGTCCGCGGGCAAGGACACGAGCGCGTAATCGTAGAAATCACGCCACAGGAGCAGGGAGGAGAAGGCGGAGGCCAAAAAAGGGGGAGGACCGAAAAGGGCGGAGGCGCGCGCGAGGTTTTCCTCGAGCGGTTCCGCCCTTTCCAGCAATTCTTGACGCGGCAAATTCACGACGGCCATGACGCCTCAGCCGTCCTCGTCGTTATTCGGACAGGATGCGGCCGATTTCGCGGCGCAAGCCGTAAGACAAACGCGCGGCGCGGGAGGGCGGCCGGTAGTTCCTCAGGTAGTCCGCCAGGTTCTCCAGCTGTACCACCCCGTGCTGGTGGTTGACCACCGCCGAGGCGTCCCCCTGGGGATGGGAGAAGACCACGACCCCCTGGATCCAGATGTGTTTGCATTCGTCGGCCCATCGAGGGTCCAGTTTCAGCTCCAGGTGACTCCGCAAATGGTAGATCTGCGTGGCCACCTGTTTGAGGGGGTTGTAGAACCCCCGCTTGTAGCGCGAGCGGGTTTTGCGGGCCCGTTTGTGAAGCGTCCACTCGCGGTCCTCGGGGTTTCCGGCGATCCGGCCCCGCAAGTATTTCGTCTCGATGACGAACAGCGCCGAATGCGTGATCAACACGTGGTCAAGCTCGCGGGTCTTTTCTCCCGAATCGAACGTGACCGAGTGAAGGACCCGGGCATCCATTTGGAGGTCGTTCAAAAGCTTGGCGGTCAACGCCTCGCCTTCGGACCCCTCCCCCACGATGCGGTTACGATGCGCCGCCACGACCAAGCTGTAGATCCCGAAGCCGACCAGGACCACGGCGAACAACCATCCGGCCCAGCCGCCCAGGTAGGCGGACAGAACGCCGGCGAGGATCAACCAAGCGCCAATCCAACGATACCGAATCACCCACCGCAAGGCGCGCGGGGGGCGCAGTTCCCTTAAAGTCGCGACCATCTCAGGCCTTTCCCAGCGACAGCTCGCGCACCTCCATGACTTCCTCCTGAAACACGCTGATGAACTCCGGATGCCGATGGATCAGGTCCCGGATGGCCGGGCTCTCGAGGTATCGCTGTACTAGATTCAAGAATGGAACAACCCGGGCGGCGATTTCGGGCCGCCGGAGCGCCGGGCATTTCATGTCGGCGCCCAAAAGCACCGTCGATCCGTCACGACTTCTCATGACGGCCGCCGGATACATCGAACAATCCAGCGGTCGGACGGCGTAAACGCCGCAGGTGTGGTCCTTCGGATTGAAGAAGGAACAAGCCCAAACGCGACCGCAAGGATTCAGCTCGACCCTCGAGGGCCCGCTTTTCCGGAAACGACCCTCCGCTTGGCCCAGGGCGGCTTCGGCCCGGGCTCTTTCCTCAGGGAGGAAAAAGGGCGACAAGGGTGCGAGCTTCTCGGGGAACCGGCAACAAACCGGGCATTCCAGACAGATCTCGCTAGGGATCAACTGGGGTAGCCACGGCGTCACGCTGGGTTCCAAGTGGGACCTCAAAGAATACGCGGCGTGAGTATAGAAGAAAGAAGGGTGAAATCATACCCGTCGCGGGCTTTTTTCAGGGGAGGAGACCTGAAGTCGTTGGAAAGAAAGGCGTTCGAATGAAAAAACGCCCTCTCGACGGATGGGAAGCGGTCCGCGCGGGGGATTACAGGTTATAGATCCCGAATCCCACGATCAGAAGTCCGCCGATGATGAGGATGGGCGCCAGGTTGAGGCTTCCGACGGCCAGGAACATGTAGCCGGCCGCCAACACGCCCACCCCGACGGAAAGAAGCATCTTGCCGATTTTTTTCATGCGCGGCTCAACCTTGACGGGCGCCTGCTGTTTGTGGGTTTGTTTCACATCGGCCATGTTTTCACCTCGTGCGTCGCATGATACCAAAACCGCTTCCGGCCGTCAGCGCCCGTGTCGTCGAGGGCCGTTTTACGCCTTAACCTTTGGAATCGCCGCCGGGACGCCCCTGGGCGGACGGAGGACCCGGTCGGAGGATCTCCCATCCGCCCATATAGGGCTGGAGAGCCTCGGGGATGGCGACCGTTCCATCCGCTTGCTGGTAGTTTTCCAGGATTGCCAACCAGGTGCGCCCCACGGCCAAGCCGGAACCATTCAAGGTGTGCGCCAATTCCGGCTTCGATTTGGCGTCACGTTTGAAACGAATGCCGCCGCGACGCGCCTGGAAATCGGAGCAGTTGGAGCAACTGGAAATCTCCCGATAGCGGCCTTGGGAAGGCAACCACACTTCCAGGTCGTAGGTCTTGATCGAGCCGAAGCTCTTGTCCCCGGTGGCCAGCACCACCGTCCGGTAAGGCAACCCGAGAGCCTGGAGGACGCTTTCCGCGTCGGCGGTCAATTGCTCCAGCGCGTCCATGCTTTTTTCCGGCTCCACAAACTGGAACAGTTCCACCTTGTTGAATTGGTGCAGGCGGATCAATCCCTTCGTGTCCTTGCCATAACTGCCCGCCTCCCGGCGGTAGCAGGGGGTGTACGAGACGTATTTTCGGGGGAGCGAACCGGGCGGGAACACCTCGTCGCGATGCAGGTTGGTGACCGGGACCTCGGCGGTGGGAATGAGGTACAACCCGTCCTTCTCGATGGCGAAGGCCTGGTCGATGAATTTCGGGAATTGACCGGAGGTTTCCATCGAGGCGTAAGTCACCAAGTGGGGCGGAAGCACCTCGAGGTATCCGTTGGCGGCGTGCTTATCGAGCATGAAGTTGATCAAGGCCCTTTCCAACCTGGCCCCCGAGCCCGTCAAGGCGTAAAAGCGCGCGCCCGAGACCTTGGCGGCCCCGTTCATGTCGAGGATGCCGAGGGACGCGGCAAGATCGTCGTGGGGTTGGGGCTTGAAGCCGAAGTCACGGGGTGTTCCCCAACGACGCGCCTCGAGATTGTTTTCCTCGCCGCCCTCGGGCACCGAGGGATGGGGAAGATTGCAGAAGGTGAGGGCCACGTCGCGGAAGTCCTTCTCGACGGCGGCGATTTCCTCGTTCATCCGCTTGATCTCGGCGGACAGCTTCTGCAGTTCGGGCAGTTGGGAGGAGACGTCCTGGCCCGATTTTTTAAGGCGGGAAATCTCCTCGGAGGCCTGGTTCAATCGGGCTTTTTGCTTGTCGGCGTCCAAGAGGAGGTCGCGGCGACGGCGATCGAGCTCGAGGTAAAGGCCCAGGTCGGCCTTGGAGCGGCAAGCTTCGAGGGCCCGGCGCACTTCGGGCTCGTGCTCACGGACGAATTTTGGATCCAGCATGAGGCCTTCTTATCCGCGGGACTAGGAGTCCCCGAGGGATTTCGGAAAACTGGATTATAGAAGGTGGAACGATCTCCCTAAAGGGGAAAGCGGCCGGCGTCAAGACGCGTTTTTCTTTTGTGGGCGTTTTATCGTAGTTTCTTGAGGACGGAATGGACCTTGTCGGCGGGGGTTTGGGCCTTGTCGCGGCGGTCGTCCAGCTTGATGACCGTGTAAACCCTTCGGACCCCTTTGCGGAAAGGGAGCGCGTGAACCTTGGACGCCAGGCGGAAAAGCCTTTCCGCGGGGCCGGTCAACGTGGTCCCCATGCCGGAAAGCTCCACCGAGACGCCCTTCTGTCTCCTCAGGAACCCCACGATATCGGCCACGGTGGAACTCACCGACGTCCGCCCCGTTCCCACGGGAACCACCGACAATTCCATCATGGCCATTTCGCGCGCTCCTGTCCGACGGGATGAAGCCCAGGACCACTGTATCGGGATTCCGGAAGGCTTTTCAACGGTTGTCGGGCCGGGAGATTTCCTTCTATACTTGGTGGGCTTCCAGGTCGGCTTGACCCCGGGCGGACTCGCGCGGGAGTGTTTCTTTTTGTCGGGCTTATCACCTTTATTTGCCGGAGGATTCGATGAAACGCCTCGCTTTGATCCTCACCATGATCCCGTTAGCCGCTTGTGTTGCCTGGGCCGGGCCCGGCCAAAAGGCGTCTCCCGCCCCCCCTCCGCCGCCCGCGCGGGTGGTGGCGCCCGCCTCGGCGGAATCCCCCGAGGGGCTCAAGCAGATCCAGGACATCATCCTTAAAAGCCTCGAGGACGGAAACGACGAGTTCAAGAAGCGGGGAGTGCCGGCCCTCAAGAGCTCCGGCCGTTGGGCCAAGCTCCTCAAGGGGCATTCCCCCAAGGCCATGGTGTTGGCCTGCTCCGACGCCCGCGTGGTGCCCGAGGAGATTTTCCACGCCGGACCGGGCGAGCTATACGTGGTGCGGGTGGCGGGACCCACCGTTTCGCCGGAGATTCTGGCCGCCTTGGAATACGGCGCCGAGGAATTGCGGATTCCCGTGCTGGTGGTCATGGGCCATGTGGATTGCGGCGCGGCCCGATCGGCCCTTGAGGCCCAGGATCGGCGTTCGGATTCCCGCGAATCGGACAACCAAAAGGCTCTTCATGCCCGATTGGCTCCGGCTTGCTCGCAAGCGCGCGCCCTCGGGTTGAAAGGCGAGACCCTGGAATCCGCGGTGGTGAAATACAACGTCAAGAACACAATGCGCGCCGCGTTGGAACAAAGCCCGCGCCTTTGGAACCTGGTGAAGAAGAAAGGGCGCCTGCGGATCGTGGGCGCCGTGTACGGCCTGCAGACCGGCGAAGTGTTCTGGATGCCTTGACGAAAGAATTCAACGCGGAATCCGTCGTTCGAAATCAGGCATCGGGCAAAGAACAGCGGTAGGGGTCACCCTGAGCGACCCGCCCTGACGAAGCGCGGCGGAGCCGGGAGCGAAGGGTCTGCTTTTCCTCTTCGGGCGGCATCCGCTTGTGTCGGGCCTTCAACGAACAACTGATACCGAATAACCGCTGTTCGTGACTCGCGGTCTTTCGACGAAAGGCTTTCCTATGTTCCAGATCCTCAAGTCCTTCGCGCTCTTGGGCGGGGAGTGGGTGATCGGGGTGATGTTGCTCCTGTCGCTATGGGCCATGGCGGTGGCGTGGAACCGCTACTTTTATTTCAAGGCGCGCGGCGAGAAGGCCCGGATGCTGGAGGACCAACTGCCGGCGCTCCTCGCCGGGGGCAAGTGGGAGGCCGCCCGGGAACTGTGCCGGAAGACCCCCTGCCCCGAGGCTTCCGTGGTGGAGGCTGGGCTGGAGCGGATCGAGAAGGGGATGGAGTCCGCGGAGCATGCCATGGAATCCCGCCGTCTGGGCGAGAGGCTCGACATGGAAAAGCACCTGCTGGTCCTGGGGACCTTGGGCAACAACATCCCCTTCGTCGGACTCTTCGGCACGGTGTTGGGCATCATCAAGGCGTTCAACGATCTGGCTTTGTCGGGCACCTCGGGTCCCACCGTGGTCATGCGAGGGGTCGCCGAGGCCCTCGTTTCCACCGCCTTGGGGCTTCTGATCGCCATCCCGATCGTGGCGGCTTTCAACCATTTCCAGAACAAGGTCCGGCGCGCGCTTCTGAACGCCGACCGTCTTTCGCGTTTGTTCCTGGCGAACGCGAAAAAATCCCCGGGCCGACCGTCGACCGCCGACCGCTGACCGCGCTTTTGAGAGGTGTCTTGTGAATCCTCACCCGCACGACGGCGACGAGCCCATCACCTACATCAACGTGATTCCGCTGGTGGATGTGATGCTGGTGCTTCTCATCGTCTTCATGCTCACGGCTAGTTTCATCTCCACCCCGTCGGTCCCGGTCACGGTCCCCAAGTCCTACACCGCCGAGGCGACGGCGCCGGCCAGCGAGGCCCTGGTGCTGACCCGTGAGGGCGACGTGTATTTCCGAAAAAAGAAAACGGACCTGGAGGGCCTGAGGAAAGAATTGCGGGAAGCCGCCGCCCTCCATTCGGACTTGCGCGTGGTGTTGTCGGCGGACGCCGGGACACCCCACGCCCGCGTGGTGGAATTGCTGGACCTGGCCCGAGCCTCGGGCGTGAAGCGCCTCGCCTTGGGGGTCGCCCATCCATGAAGCCGCCGGTCCAAGTTCTGTCGCTCGACGGTCGCTCTTGGGGCCTGTCGTTGGCTTTGCACATCCTTGTTTTCGCTTGCCTGTGGGGAATCGGGCGCCCGAGATTCCTCGACTTGACCCAGGTGGATTGGGCTCTTCGGGGGGTGGAATCCTCCGCGTCCCCGGTTTTGGAGGTGGAACTCGAGGAGGACGACGCTTGGCGGAGACCTGACGCCGGAAACCGTCGCGCGGCTCGAACCGCCCCCAAGCCCCCCAGCGCCCCGGCGCCTTCCGGATCGGGCGGGACGGGCGTGGGTTATCGGACGGTGGCCCAGGTGAGCCGCTTGCCACGGCCCCTTTCCCCCATGGAACCGGCCTTTCCCGAGGCCGCGCGACGCGCGGGCGTGGAAGGAACGGTCATCTTACAAGTGGACATCGATGAAGCCGGTTTGGTAAAACAGGTGGCTGTCGTTCAGTCGTTGGGTTACGGTTGTGACGAGGCGGCCCTGGAGGCCGTCCGGCAGGCGAGGTTCGCGCCCGCCGCCGCGGGGGATCAACTCGTGCCGGTCCGCGTGCGGATCCCCTTCAGGTTCCAGTACCAATAACTTCCCCGGCAGGTGGCAACATGAAGCGTTTATTCCTCGTGGGTCTCGCGCTTTCGGCGGCGGTTTTCGGGTTGACCCGGTCCGTCTCGGCCCTTCAGCACTATTACCTGATCACCTCGCCCGATGGGCAGACCCGGGTGACCGTCTCCCAGCGCCTTCTGCGTCGGGTGGGGGACCGGATGGAATTCGAGTATCCCGTCGCCCTCGTGAGCAAGAAAAGCCGCAAGACCGTGGAGCTCTTCACGGCCGCCGCCCCCCTGGTCAAGGAAAACAACAGCGGCACCTTTCGTTACGACCCGGACGCCTTGAAAATCGAGTGGGCGCCCGAGGGGGACAAGCTGGTGGTTTTCTGGGAGCGCGAAGAGGGCGTGTGGACCACGCTCTGGGTGGACCGTGTCACCGGCGAGCAGAAATGCCTGGACAAGCCCTTGCGCGCGGGTCTCCTCAAGAAGATCGGCCGGAAGGGCGACGAGTGCGACTCCACGACTGTTTCGTTGTTCAAATGGTTGACGCCCCTGAAGCCCGTTTTCCTGGTGAACTCCAATTGCGGCGAGGTGATGGAAGCGGGCAAGAAGGACATGCACAAGATGAAGCCCCTGGAGCACTGGGTGATGTACGACGCGGCCAAGAAAATCTTCAAGGACTGCCCGGACTGCGCCCAGGAAAAAGCCATGAAGATCTTCACCAAGAAGCCCAAACCCACCGCGACCCCCACGCCCTTGACCGAGGAAACCCCCACCGCGCAGTGAGCGTGTCGGTCGAACCGAACCGGAGGGGAAAACCCCTCCGGTTTTTTTTTGACAGGTCGAAAAAACCCGTCAACGCGATGGAGGACCCAGGGCGCGTGATTTCAGGGTTTGGGGGCGTCCGCGCGAAAGGGAAGGCTTTATGAACGGGGATCTCCGGAAGACCGCGGTGTTCCTGGCCCTCGCCGTGTTCTTGGCCGTGAGCGCTGTCGCGCGGGGCGTCGTTCTCCAGGGCCGTGTGCTCGAGAAGGGGACGAAAGCGCCCTTGTCCGGCGCCGCGCTTCTTTTGGAGCCCGTGCCCACGACGACCGCCACGCCCGAGGGGTTATCCTTCCCGAAACGAAAATCAAAAACCGAGATCCCCACGTCGTATTCCGCGGAAGCCGACTCGAGGGGTTTCTACTCCTTTTTGGAGGCGCCCGCCGGGGTTTACCGACTCACTGTGGCGGCGCCCGGGTTCGCCCCCCGGGTCCTTCCGTCCCTGGCCTTGCCCCAGTCCGAGCCGCTCAGGCTTTTTTTGGAGAGGGAAGGGTTCGTCCTGCCCGAAGTGGTCGTGACGGCGAGACGTCTTCCCAAGACCTCGGTCAGTCGGCAGGTGGTGACGAAGGAGGAATTGTCCCGGGTTCCCGGCACCGCTGGCGATCCTTTGCGGGCCTTGCAATCCCTGCCCGGAGTGGTCACGTCCGGGGATGTATCGGGGCAACTCCTGGTTCGCGGGGGCGGCCCCGCCGACAATGCGTATTTCCTCGACCGCATCCCCTTGGCCTTTCCATTCCACTTCGGCGGGCTTATCTCCACGCTGAACCCCGATCTCATCAAGAACGTGGACTTCTCGGCCGGCGGGTTCGGTCCCGAGTTCGGGGAGGTCTGGGGCGGCGTCATCGACGTGACCCAGCGCGACGCCAGGCGTGACCGATGGGGAGGGCGCGTCGACATCAACCTGCTTTTGTCCGACGCGCTTTTCGAAGGCCCGCTTACCCCGAAGGCGGGTTTGTCGTTGGCGTTTCGGCGCAGTTACCTGGAGTTGATGAGAGGCTTTTTCGACGATTTCACGGCCATCCCGGCGTTCGGCGATTACCAGGCCAAACTCGACCTCTCACATTCGGAGAAAACCCAATGGAATTTCCAGGCGTTCGGAAGCGACGACCGGTTGGGGCTCGAGATCAAGGCGGATTCGGACGCGGCCCTGCAAGACCCGGCCCTCGCGGGTGTTTTCGAGTTCCATAACGGGTACCACAGCCAAGGGATCAACCTGCGGCGGGTCTTGGGCGAGCGCGACACGCTCTTCTGGACGCCTTACCACTACAAGTTCCTGTTCAACACCGAATTGGGTCGCGACCTCTTCATGAAATTCGGTCTCGACACCTTCGGGAACCGGGTGGATTGGCTGCGTGATTTCGGGGAGGATTTCCAACTGCGCGTCGGGGCGCAGTACGATCGGCAGACGGCCTCGGTGGACGGGTTTTTCGTGAGGCAACCCTCGGAGGGGAACCCCGGGTTCGACCTCACCGGGGCCGAGCGCGTGCGGTCCGAGATGCAGGTGACTTATGACGTCCTGGCGACTTACGCGGATTTGCGACTTCCCTTGGGACGTCGTCTTAAGATTTCCGGCGGGGGACGGTTTGATACTTTGTCTTACAACGACACGTCGAGTTTCAGTCCGAGATTCTCGGCGGCTTACGACCTCGATGTTCAAACCACCCTGAAAGCCTCTTGGGGCGTCTATCGCCAGATGCCGGAGGGCGCCCAACTGGACCCGAATTTCGGGAATGACGAGCTGGTGGACGGCCGGTGCCGGGCTTCCGTGCTGGGCGTGGAAAGGAGGATTCGGGGCGGGTTCTCGGCGCGGCTCGAGGCGTTCGACAAGGAGCTCGACCTGATTCCGGTGCCGACGCCCGTCTTGAACTTCACCAACCGCGGCGAGGGATACGCCCGGGGGGTGGAGCTGTTCCTGCGCCAGGCCCCCACCGCCAGGTTGTTCGGGTGGTTGTCTTACACCTGCGCCTTGAACAAGCGCCATGACGCCCCCGACGTGCCTTGGAGGTACTACGACTACGACCAACGGCATTCCTTGACGTTGGTCTCGAGCTACAAGGTGACCCGCAAATGGGAGACGGGCATTAAATGGCGGTTTGCCTCGGGACAGCCGGACACGCCGATCCTAGGCGCGCTTTACGACGCCCCCCACAGCCGTTGGCTTCCGGTTTACGCCGAGGTGAATTCGGAGCGCAAGCCCGCGTACCATCGTCTTGACCTGTCGGTTTCGCGCTTGTCCAGCCACGACACTTGGCAATGGCGTTGGTACGCGGAGATCCTGAATGTGTACAATTCGAAGAACGTGATCGGATACGATTACAGCTTCGATTACAGCTCTCGAGAGGAAATCAAGCAGATCCCCTTCTTACCTTATGTTGGCTTAGAAGTTAAATTCTAACCAAGGGACCCTGAGCCTGTCGAAGGGTTGCCTTATGTAGGTTTGGAAGTTAAGTTCTAACCAAGGGACCCTGAGCCTGTCGAAGGGTTGCCTTATCTGGGCTTAGAATTTAAGTATTAAGGAGGGTTGCGCGGGGACGAGGAAGGGATAGGTGGGGGCGTTGAAATGAGATTCGGCGGCGGAAAAAGCCGGGCCAACGCCATCGTTTCGCGCTTCCGAGGGATTACAGGTGGAAGTCGCCGTGCGCTTCCGGCTGGTACGCCACTTTCAAAACCTTCAGCCGGCGTATCCCTTTCGGGACTTTCCACTCGAACGTGTCGCCCGCCCGGTAACCGAGAAGGGCCGTCCCGATGGGGGCCAAGATCGAGACCTTGTGGTTTGAAGGGTCCGATTCGTTGGGATAAACAAGTGTGTACTGTTCCTCTTCGCCGGTGTCCAGATCCTTGAGGATCGCGCAACTGTGAAGGGTGATAATATCGGCGGCGATTTGCTGGGGTTCCTCCACGATCGCCCGGTTGAGTTCTTCGTCAAGCGCTCGGATGTAGGGGGCGTCCGGGGAACCCGAAGCGTTCAGGTCTCGCATCAGGGAACGCAAGCGTTGCATGTCGACGTTGGTGATGTGGATGGGTTTGCGTTCCATGCGGTCCTCATTTCTTAAGGATGGATTGTAGCTCGAAACAAGTTAAAAGCAACCTTTCGTGAAAGGCGACGATCGTGTCGGGAGCATCGCGGGTGAGAAAATGGGCCGCCAAATTGAGGCGCAAATTCGGGAAGAAACTCGACCCTAATCAAGTGACGCTGAAGGAGGCCTTGGGTTGGTTCGAGGAGCGGCGCCCGGGCTACGAGGAACTCGCCTCCCACTTGGCCCCGTATCTCCCCCCCGATGGCGTCCTGCTCGACATCGGCTCCAATATCGGTTTCTTCACGAAAGTCCTGGCAGAAAAAACGGGTTTCCGGGGCAAAGCCCTTCTCTTCGAGGCGGTTCCCCATCTTGCGGCCTTGAGCCGGGAGACACTCTCCCAAGCCGCCTTTCGTTTCGAGGTGTTTCCGTACGGATTGGGGGACAAGAACGAAAGCCTCTCCATGCACACCTCGAAGGATGGCAACATCGGGTGGAACACGTTTATCTCGGAAAAAGCCCAGCCGGGGATGGCGCGAACCAGCGTCGAGGTGAGGATTTTCGACGAACTGGGAGTCGGTGACACGCCGTCGGTCGTCAAGATCGACGTGGAGGGCTCGGAGTACCGCGTGCTCCGGGGAATGACGCGGTCCCTCGCTTCCTGGAACCCCAAGCCCGTCATTCTGTGCGAATTGAGCTGGGGAAAAATGCATCCTCATTGGCGGGAGCAATCCGAGGTTCTGCGGGATCTGTTGACGCTGGGGTTTGACCTATGCCGGTTGGACGGCTCCAGGATCCTTCCGGATCAGGTCCACGAGGAGCAGGTCACGACGGATTACCTGTTCCTGCCCCGGGGGCGCGCCTTTCTCGCCCCCGCGCCTTCGACCAACACCCAACACCAAGGGGTCAGTCGTGAAAATTGATTTTTTACCGTCAACGGTCAGCCCTTTGACTAGCCCCTAGCATTTCTCAATATGAGAAATGCTGGAGCAATGGACAATGGAAAATCGATAATCGACAAAGGCGATTGCCGAAGGCCCTGAGCCTGTCGAAGGGCGGTCTATTGCTCTATTGTCGATTGCTCAATGGAAAAACCGGTTCTGTAAGCGTTCGCCGCTCCTCAGGCCCCTCCGCCATCCCCCACACCAAAGGGTCAGGCTAGCATTTCTCATATTGAGAAATGCTATGGGAGGGCTGGGAATGGGTCATTCAAAAGGGCATCGAAGATGCCCGTCTCAGGTCCGTATCGTTAGCTGTATCCCCCGTATCCCCTGCATCTCAGTTACAAAAAAGGGGGAGCCTCCCAGTTACAAATAGGTGCCTGCTATTACAGGGTCTTCGGCCCTTCGACTCATTTCTCGGGGCCTCCATCGGAATGACGTCTATATAAAACACCCACTCAAGAAGGAAAAGACGCGGAATGTTTTGAGGATGGTGGCGGTGAGGTTCTTTTCCCGGGGAAGGGCCGGGTATAATGCCGGGCATGTCCCCTTTCCCGGATTCCTCGACCCGTGGCTTCCTTTCGGCCGCGCCGGAGGTCACCCTCCTGAACGCCTTTCACAGGCCCTTTGACAACGCCGTGGCCACCGCGCGCACTTGTTATTCCTCCAAGGGAATCATCACGGCTGAGCAAGTGGGGGGGGACGACCTCGACGAGGAAAAACGCGTTGAGCGCCTCGAGAAACGCGACGAATTGGCCCGTTCCATCTACAAGGGCGGGCACCACACCACGTTTCAGCACGCGTGTTTCCAGTTCGCCCTCTCCAACGTCAGCCGCCAGTTCATCTGGGCCTTTCTCCACAGCCACCCTTATTACAATTCCGAGCAGGTGTCCCAGCGGTATGTGACCGTGGCCCCGGACGCGGTGGCGGTTCCTCCTCTCGAGGGCGAGGCCCTCGACGTCTACCGCGCGGCCGTGGAGGACCAGATGCGGGTCTACGCGGCGATGACCGAGCGCCTCAAACCTCTGGTGGCCCGCGAGATTAGCGCCCGGTTCCCCGGGGCCGAACGGGACCCCAAAAAATTCCAGGCGAACACGCAGAAAAAATCGCAGGAAGTGGCGCGGTATGTCCTGCCGGTGGCGACGCACGCCTACCTTTACCACACCGTGTCGGGTCTGACACTCATGCGGTACTGGCGCCTGTGCGAGGCGTTTGACGCCCCGCTGGAACAACGCCTGGTCGTGGGAAGCATGGTGCGGGAAGTGTTGAAGCGGGAGCCGGGTTATCGGGTCATTCTCGAAGCGCCTCTTTCGAAGGAGGAGTCGGTCGAAGCCGGGATGCTGGCGGGTCTCCAACCCACCGAGGAAACCCGGAAAAGCTTCCGAGCCGAGTTCGACCAATCCCTTGAGGAACGCGTCTCCAAGCTGGTGGATTGGCCTCAAAACGCCGAGAGGATCCTGGCGGCCTCCGTGCGCGAGGTTTTCGGCGCGCCGGCCTCCAGCCTTTCGGACGACGAGGCCATCGCGTCCGCGTTGGATCCCTCCCGGGACCGTTACCTAGGCGAAACCCTCAATGTCCTGTCCCACGGCAAGGTCACCCGCGCCCTGTACCATCCCCATTACGTATTCCGAAAAAGGATCTCCCACACCGCCGATTCGCAGGATCAGCGGCATCGCATGACGCCCGCCTCGCGTCCCCTCGTGTCGGCGCTGTCCCTCGACACGGCCGATTACGTGACCCCGAGCCTCTTGAAGGCGGACCCGGAAGCCGAAAAGGAGTTCGTCGAATCCATGCGACGGACCTGGGAGGCCGTCCGGCGACTGACCGCGTTGGGGGTTTCCGCCGAGTTCGCCTCCTATCTTCTTCCGAACGCCGTGGCGGTTCGGTTCACCGAATCGGCCGACTTGTTGAACCTCCACCACAAACTCGCCATGCGCTTGTGTTACAACGCCCAGGAGGAGATCTGGCGCGCCTCGGTGGACGAGGCCTTGCAGATCCGGGAGGTGCACCCGAGGATCGGGAAATGGCTCCTGCCCCCTTGCGGGCTGAGGCACCGGTCGGGCGCCCGGCCGGTGTGTCCCGAAGGGGAACGCTTTTGCGGTGTGACGACGTGGAAAAAGGACGTCTCGGAATACCAACGCGTCATTTGACGGGGCGGCCAGCGGTTGGGGATCCAACGGCGGCCCGGGCGGGATGAAATGCGCCGACACATCGTTTGTTTTGCCCTTTTCACGCTGATATCGCCGAGCGGGCTCGACGCGGCTTCCCGTTCCCATCCAGGGATCGGCCAGCCGGATCTCGTCGTCACGGGCATGAAATTTCTCGTGGGAAGACCCGGACAAGAAGCGCAGGAAGCCGGTGGCATCATCGACACGACCTGTCGCGTTTTGGTTTCGGTGACCGTCAAGAACGTGGGGAGGGGCGTGGCGGATCTTTCCAAGGTGTCCGTTCACTGGCGGCTCGAGGAGTATCCCCCCGGAGCGGGAGCGGCCGGGGTCTTCGGTGAGAAAATCCTGAAACCGGGAGCCTCGACCGGGGGCGGGGTGTTTTTCATCGAGCCGGGCCAGGTGCCGCCGGGGGTCTACCGCGTCGCGATAAAAGTGGATCCCGACAACGGGTTGGTGGAGTCCCGCGAAAACAACAATCTCCGCGTCGGTTCGCTCACGATCCAAGCGCCCGCGGGCGAGATGGGCGCGCCGGATCTTTCCGTCGGGGAGGTGCGTTGGAAGGGCGTTCCTTCCGCTCCCTGCGAGAGTCTGCAACTCGACGTGGAGGTGAAAAACGAGGGAAAGGGCGCCGCCTATGTGTTGACGGGCATGGTGGCGACCGCCAAGCCGGGCTTCACGTACCGGGGGCCAGGGGTGGGGATGTACCTCCAGCCAGGGAAGAGCAAAACCTTCGCGCTGGACGCCGACCCGGGTTGGACCTCCCGCCCGGGCCCGAGGGTGGTGGAAGTCGGCGTCCGGCCGGACAAGAAGGAAATCAACCTCTCCAACAACCAGCGCTCGGTGACGCTGACGGTGCCGACGGTGCCCGAGAAGGAATGCGACCTGACCGTCACATCGGTTCAGTTCAAGCCGGCCTTTCCCTCGGTGAGCGACTTGATCTCCTTTTCGGCGCGAATGGAGAACCGAGGCCCGGGACCCGCTTATTTCTGCCCGAAAGACACGGAATGGGAAATGACCCTGTCGTCCCCGGGTGGAGTTTCGGGAGGGGTGGCGGTTCATGGAAGGAAGGTCCCGCCCGGCGAGACGTTCGGGGGGGGCGTGATTTTCGCGCAACCTGGAACGTTGGAACCCGGGGTTTACCAAGCGCGGGTGACCGTCAACCCCAAGCGACAGGCGCGAGAATCCGATTACGAGAACAACACCTGGTCGGGAACCCTCGAGGTCCTCGGTCCAAACGCCGTCAAACCCGGTTCGGGCCAAGCGCGACCGCTCCGAAAGCTTCCAAAAAAAATGAAACCCTGAGGGGCATCACGGGACGCGCCGTGGCGCGGCTTGTTTTTGGGATTCTCAGACCTTTCACGGTGTCGAAAGAGGCGCGTTTGTTTTTCAAAATCTTCAAACCCACCCCGCCCCGAGCGCGGAAAAGCGTCTTGTTCGTGGACGCCGACGGGGCGTCCCTCTCGGTGATGGCCGCGGCTTTGACGCGAAAGTTCGCGCCTTCCACGCGGGCGGAAGCCGTCGGGATTCATCCCGCGCCCTTGCGGGCCGAAGTGAGGCGGGTTTTGGAGGAAAAAGGGTTGTCGCCCGAACCGGGGAAACGTCCCGTCTCGGATCGAGCTCAGGAGCGATTCGACGCGGTGATCACCTTGGGGCCGGCGGCGGCCGAGTGCCCTGATTTCGGGCCCGGCGTGGATCGGTTGCACTGGGGAGTCCGGGACCCGGTCTCGGGCACGGACGAGGATTACCGCAAGTGCCGTGATGAATTGGAAAGCCGGGTCGTGAAATTTTTCGGGCCGAAATAAACGGTTCGCCCCAAGGGAGGTCACGAGCGGTCCTCCCGAGGGAAAGGTTGGGATCACGTGTCCACGACGATTAGTTTGGCGCACAGCCCGGACGCCGACGACGCCTTCATGTTTTACGCCCTGGCCAAGGGCCTCTTGGACACGGAAGGGGTGGCGTATCGTCACATTCTGAAGGACATCCAGACCCTCAACGAATGGGCGCGTGAAGGCCGCGTGGAAGTGACCGCCCTTTCGGCTCACGCTTACGCCCACGTCCAGGACAAGTACGCGATCCTTGTTCACGGCGGAAGCATCGGGAAAAACTATGGCCCGATGGTCGTGGCGCGTGAAAAAAAGCCCGTGGAATCCTTCCGCCGCGTCGCCGTCCCTGGCAAATTGACGAGCGCTTATCTTGCTTTGAGGCTTCGACACCCCGCCTTCGAGGAAGTCGTGATGGATTTCGACGCCATCCAACCCGCCGTGGCCCGGGGGGAAATCGAGGCCGGGTTGTTGATCCACGAAGGCCAGTTGACCTATCCGCAAGACGGCCTTCAATGCGTGGTGGAGCTGGGCCAATGGTGGTTCGAGGAAACGGGATTGCCGCTTCCCATGGGCGTCAACGCCATCCGAAAGGATCTGGCGCCGGACCTGCGCGCCAAGGTCTCGCGTCACTTGAAGGAATCCATCCAATACTCGCTTCAGCATCGCGAAAAGGCGCTGGATTACGCGCTGGGGTTCGGTCGCGGGTTGTCAAGGGACGTGGCCGACCGGTTCGTGGGGATGTGGGTGAACGAGCGCACGGTGGACATGGGCGAGGAAGGGAAAAAGGCCATCCGGCTCTTCCTGCAGCGCGGCGTAGAAGCCGGTCGGGTGCCTCCCATGGGGGAAATCGAGTTCGTGGAGTAGCGAATGGCGTATGACGGATAGGTCAAGGCCATTTCGAATTCGCCCGTAAACGGAATGCGTGTTCGCGGAGTGATGATGGCTGATAAGAAACCGACCGCTGACAGCCGACAGCGGACCGCCGATCCCTGGTTTTTGTACGTCGCCGAATGCGCCGACGGAACGTACTACACCGGCATCGCCAAGGACGTCCTGAAGCGCATCGAGGCCCACAACGAGGGGAAAGGCGCCAAGTACACCCGCGCGCACGGCCCCGTGAAACTCCTTCTGCGGGAGCCTCAGGCGGATTACTCCGCCGCCTTGAAACGCGAATACCAGGTGAAACAGCTTCCTAAGGCGCGGAAAAAAAGGTTCGTGGCCGGGGAGCCTCTTGCCGCGCCTCGGGACGAGGCCAAGATGAGCTTCCAGAAACCACGGCGCAAGAAGAAAGGAAAGAAACGCCGGAAGTCCCGCAAGATCGGTGAGTAAACCGCCAAGCGAACGTTGTTTGCCGATTGTTGGCGATATTAAAAAGACAATATATAGGCAAATAATCTTTTTCTGCTAAAATGCCCCCTTCCCGATGTCCGTAAATACTTCTGCGTTTCCGGAAGGAAGCGCAGGGGGATTCGACGGCTTATCGGTGCATTTCGGCAACGGAGCAACGCGGAAAAGGGGCTGGGATGATTGACCACGCGCAAAACTTTGCGTATAATGAAAATATAGAAATCAAGGAATCCCCGTTCTTCCGGAGATTCGCCGATAACATCATGACGGGCGAGGAGTTCACGGCATACCTGGTCCAGGCCAAGGAACTGGCGAACGCAAAGGAACCCGAGGGGCACCTGGAACGGATCATCAAGGCCAAATCCAGGACGATGCAGATTGACTATTATCTCTCGTCCGAATTCTTCGCTCTCTTTGTTTTGACGGCCCACTTGGTTCGGGCTGGTGAACCCAGGACGAAAGAGAAGAAAGCGCTGCAGGAGTACCTAGGTGCGATTAGACGATTGGAGGCAGACTATGAAAACGAAAAGTAATAAAACCAATCTCAAAGGCTTCATCACGGTCGGGGCGCATATCCGACGGATGAAGAAAGTTCGACCGGATATCTATGCCGCCATCAGTAAACCGGACCCCCGAACCATCCTGGCTTGGAACGTTTCGGATATTCGCCGCAAAAACGGTTGCTCACAGATCGAGCTTGCCGAGAAATCGGGCGTGGCACCCCGGACGATCCAGAATGTTGAGAACCTGAACAGCCTTTTCAGCCCGAAGCTGGACATCATCACGGCGATTGCCAAGGGCTTGGATGTCGGCGTCACGGACCTCTTCCGCCCCGTGGACCTGACGAAGGCTTTCCTCGAGTAAACAATGAATCCTTCCGTCCTCGACGTCGGCGCGGCCCTGGTTGTCAGGGACGGCAAGTACCTGGTGACCCAACGTCGTGACGACGATTCCTTCGGCGGCTTCTGGGAGATCCCGGGCGGAAAGAAAAAAACCGGGGAAACCCTGGAGGAATGCGTCGTTCGAGAACTCATGGAAGAATTGGCGGTGCGGGTGAAAGCCGTGCGCTTTTTCCGAACCGCGACCTACGCGTATCCCCAGCGCGTTATTCGCCTCCATATCTATCTCTGCCGCCTGGTGGAGGGGGAACCCCGCCCCATCGAGTGCCAGGCGGTGGCCTGGACGGATCCGAAGAACCTGCCTTCGTTCCATTTCCCCGACGCGGACCAGTCCCTGGTCCATGAGTTGTCGCGCCTCGACCCCGAAACGCTTTTCGATCCATAGCCGTTCAACCCATCATTTGAACCGCCCGGCTCGCAAGAGGATGAAGCCCTTTAGAGGTTGGCGAGGCCGAGATTTCTTTGCGCGTTTTTCGATTCACTCAGGGATCCGAGAGGTTCGACGACGCTCACCGCCCTGAGATTGTCGAACGGGCAACGTCGAAGGGGTGAACGGAGCGGCTCAAGACGCGGGTGTATTCGCGTCGATGTTCCGTTTCCACATCGGTGTCCTCACCCGTTCCAGGGCGCTGCCAGTCGCGAGACGGCTGAAATCCGGAGGATCCCAACCCCGAAGCGTTTCCAAAGTGAGCTCCGCCATCCCCGGCTTGGGGTCAAAGGCCTTCTCGCGTCGCGCGGGGGCGCCGCTGTTGTGGGGACAGCAGGTTTGGCACAAGTCACACCCCGCCACATAACCCGCCAAGCGGCCCTGGAACTCCTTCGGTATCTCCGAACGATGTTCCAGCGTGAGGTAACTGATGCACCGTCGGGCATCCAATCCCGTCTTGCGACCGATGGCTTCCGTGGGGCAGGCTTCGAGGCAAAGCGCGCAATCGCCGCAGAGGGATTCCACGGGGTGGTTGGGGGTGATTTCCGCGTCGGTCAATAACTCTCCCAGGAAAAGGAAGGACCCCAGGTTGCGGTTGATGAGCGTGGTGTTGCGGCCGATCCAACCCAGTCCCGCGCGAGCGGCGTAGCCGCGCTCCAGGACGGGTAAAGTGTCCACGCAAGCCTTGGTGTGACAGGCCCATTCCTTTTCCATCCAGGCGGCCAAAGCCGAGAGTTTGTCCCGCAAGACCTCGTGGTAGTCGCGGCCCCAGGCGTAACAGGAAATGGGATGACGTCCCAGGAGCGGTCGGTATTCGGGAGCGGGATTGTATGAGAGGGCCGCGCAAACGACCGAACGCACCCCGGGAAGAAGACGGGAAGGGTCGAGGCGGTCCTCCCGCCGATGAGCCATGTATTGCATTTCGCCGGCGTAGTTTGAATCCAACCAGGCCTGGAATCGCTCGCTCTCGGGAACGGGAAACGCGGGCGCGACGCCGCAAAGGTCGAAGCCCAGGGAAAAGGCCTTGTGCCTCAGGAGTCCGGAGCGGGCGGAAGGGCTAGTCGTGGTGTCCGACAAAGGTCAACCCCAGTGCGCTCAAGAAAGCCGGCGCGGTCACCCAAAGGGCGATGAGGCGTTTTTCCTCGGGGCCGAAGATGGAAAACAGGATGCCTGAAAGGCTCACCACCCAGGCGAACAGGATCCAAAAGGCTTCCCGGGGGTCGCTCTTGATGCGCCTGAGAAAAGGATGGTGAAAACGAGCGGCCCAGGCTTTGAGGGATTTTTCATCGAGAACCCGGCCGTTGGAGGCGTCCTCCACGACGCCGCCCAGGAGAGCCCGCAGGGAATCCACCGCCTGGAATTGAAGCTCCGGCCCTCCGTGCGCGGGCATGGCGGGAAGGGACACCGTGAAGCAGAAGGTGGGCGGGTCGAAGAGCAGGAAGCACTCGATTTCCTCGGGCGGGCCCGGCTTGAAAAGCCGCGCGGACTCCCAAGCGTTGGCGTGACCCTCGAGATCGAACTCCACTTTCCAGCCGCGTTTTTCCAGCGCCGCCAGGAGTTCCTGGGGCGCGGGCAGTCGTTTTTGGGCGGGTCGGAGCCGATAGGAAGTGATGTGGGGCATTTTGGAAGGACTGATTGTAGGGATTTCGCGCCCGGGAGGCAAATGGTATGAACCTAGACGAGGGCATTAAAAATGATTTGAGAGAACGTTCAAGAACGGAACCGTGGGACACGACGAGAGAATCCATTCCGCTTAAAACCCTGGAATACACGTCTTTTACCCGCCATGGCGTCGCACACGGGGGCGAAGCGTGAGCCGCGTGGTAGAAAGAAAAAATAATCGCGATGGGATACTGAAATCCGGCGGCTAAGAAGCTAGAGGTTGGTTGGTGGAATGGTTTATTCAAACCTCAGGCATGTATGACTGCGTCGTGGAAATGGACGGCGAGATATTGAGGAAAACGGTCGTGATGATCACGCGATAAATCACGTCACGACCCTTGAATGCGATCTGGGTATTTTCCGCGCGGACCCAATGATCCGGCGTTTTGAGGGCGGCCCCTCTCCCACACGCGGGTTCCGTTTTTTCGTTTTCGGGATTAGGATGCGAGGTATGCGACCTCTTTCGAAACTCCTCACCGGTTTAGCCGCGATTCTTTTCCTACCCAGCTGTGGGCCGCAGGTGCCGATGGGACGGACCTGGGAAAAAGCCCTCGACGCCCCCTTCGCGCCGCGCATGATGCACGCCGTGGCGCAATTCCAAGACCAGCTTTTTCTGGTGGGCGGGCAGGACGCGCGCATGAATCTGTTGAGCGATGTTTGGTTCACCCGGGACGGGTTCTATTGGACCCGAGCGGGGGAGGGGCCTTTTTCGGGCCGTTATGGCCACGGATTGGTGGCCGTGAAGGACAAGCTGTTCCTGGTGGGGGGCTACGACGAGAGCCTACGGCCCCGCGCCGATGTCTGGGCCACGGAGGACGGGAGATCGTGGAAGGAAATCGTCCAGGAAGCGCCCTTCAAGGGAAGGTACGGCGCCGCCATGGCGATCTGGCAGGGAAGCATATGGATGGTTGGCGGGCTCGATGGCGCGAACCAGTACCACAACGATATCTGGTGGTCGTCGGAAGGAAACCGTTGGCAGTTGGTCGTCAACCCCGCGCCTTTCGAGCCTCGAAGCCTGGCGGGCCTGGCGGTGCTCAACAACCAATTAGTTCTCGTCGGCGGGGTGAATGGGGACAAGTGGTTCAACGACGTTTGGAGCACGAACGACGGCTTGCGGTGGAAACGGGAAACCGCCGACGCGCCTTTCGGCCCCCGGACCTGCTCCAACGTGGCGACCGCGGGCGGGTTTCTCTGGGTGGCGGGAGGATACGAAAAAGACCGCGTGAAAAACGACGTGTGGTTCTCAGCCGACGGGAATCGTTGGACCTGCGCGACGCGTGAGGCCCCGTTCACGCCCCGTTGGGCCCACGCCTTCATCCCTTTCGAGGGCCGCTTCTGGGTGATCGGTGGCAAGGACGATGTGGCCCGTTCCGATATTTGGCGTTCGCCATGAGACACCTGCCGTCCGGGTCGTGATGCGGGAGGTTTTCCCGGCTTCGCGTTTCCGCCGCCGACGCGCAGTTCCACGACGTTCCCCGTCACGCCGGTTTCCTGCACCCACCGTTCCACGAAGAACATGTATTCGGGCCGTTTGAGCCAATGCAGTTTCCAACCGGGAGGGTCGACGCCACTGTAGCCGTTGAGGGTTGGAACCCCGGACAAGATCGCCGCGCCCATGGCGTCCACCGAAAGTTCGTCACTGGAGGGCGGGAAATC
>CAZSKE010000001.1:25366-26547 GCA_964607325.1 uncultured bacterium
GGGACCGTCAGGTAAAAAGCGTCGGTCCCCGCTGGAATCCTCGACGCCAGCTGTGTCATCCAGACCCGTTCCTGGGACGCGGAGAATCCGGGGGCGCAGGGGGAACCGCCGAATTGCTCGAACAAGCCGGTTGTCACGGCCAAAGCCACCAGCCACCAAACGGCCGACCGGGTCCCCGGTTTCCAGGAAGCCATCTCGCGGCCGATCGCGTTGGCGCCCCAGGCCAGGAGGATGGCGGCGGGAAGCGCCATGGCCAAGTGGACGCGGCCCACGGCCCGGATGGCCGAGGCCCCGGGCAGGATCTCGAAAATCCATCGCCACGGGCTGAAAGATCCCCACCGCGTGACCGCGACGCCCAGCATCACCAGGGTCCAAAACCCGAGGGCCGGCACCAGGGCCTCTCCGGCGCGGCGTTTGCCTCGAAAGGAGCGCCTCATCGCCCAGGCGCCAAAGAGGGCCACCGCCCCGCCGCCCAGCCACCCCCATCCCATCCGCATTTCCCATTCCGCCACGGCCTTGTCCCGCATCCCCAAGAAGGATCCCCAGGAGCCCCACAGCGGGTGATCGGGTCCCATCCAAAACCAAGCGCCGGGAGTCGGCATGAGCGAAAGGAATTGATCATAGGTTCGCGCCGGAAGATGGGGGAGGACCGGCCCGTAGATCAGGAAAAAAGGCAGAAGCCCCACGCCACATCCGGCGATGGCCCATGGGACAAGGAAAGGCCTCGCGAAGCCGCTCTTCCAGAGCAAGGGTCGGGCGACCGGGTGAAGACACGCTCCCAACAGGAACAGGCCCGCCATGAACAGCAGGAACCATCCCAGGTAAAAACTCGTGAGGCATTGGAGGGCGGCGAGCGCTCCGGCGCCGAACATCCATAACCCGGGAAGGCTCCGGCGCATCAGTGCCCGACGCCAACCCTCGGTCGCGAGCCAAGCCGACGCGGGAAGAAGAAATCCCGCTTGGGATTGAAGGTGGTTGATTTGTTGATAGCGCGCCCCGGAGAAGCAGAAAAACCCGGCGCCGAGGCCCGACGCGAAGACGCTCATTCCCAACCCTCGACGGAGGAAACCGTACGCGAGGAGGAACGCTGACAAGTCGCAGAAGAGCCCGGTGGCTTGAAACGCCATCCAGAGTTCCAAGCCCGCCTTTCGGAAGAGGGCGAAAGCGGGAAGGAGGGAAAG
>CAZSKE010000002.1:0-8925 GCA_964607325.1 uncultured bacterium
GCCTGGTTACGCACCATCAACGAGAAAATCGAATACAAAGGCATGAAGAACGTGGAGGTGAAGTTCCCGCTCATCGAGGACATCACCATGGAGGTTGCGCACAAATACGGCATGATTCAACCGGGCGAGAGCAACACCAAGGCCGTCCGCGCGGTGTTCGTGATCGATCCCAAGGGGATCATCCGAACCATCCTGTACTATCCCCTCAGCTTGGGGCGCAACTTCGATGAATTGCTGAGGATCGTCATTGCCCTGAAGACCGCGGATGAATTCAGCGTGGCCACGCCGGCGGATTGGCGTCCCGGGGACGAAGTAATTGTTCCCACTGCGGGTTCCTGCGGGGTCGCCAAGGAACGCATGCAAAGCAAGGGCGACACGAAATGCTACGATTGGTTCTTCTGCACGAAGAAGATCGACAAGGAAAAAGTCCTCAAAGCCGTCCAAAAGAAGTAACCGCCAGAGCGGTCTCCGAAGGCGAAACGGCACCCCTGAAAAACAGGGGTGCCGTTTTTTTTAGGGGATGCCAATTTGAAAAATTGATAGGAGGGGACCCCTTGATTTTATTATTGGCATATGCTAATTATGTTCTATGCCCCGTCCGGAACTTTGCCGACAAATCAACGTGAAGCCCGTTTTCAACGCCTTTAAGCCCCTGGGAATCTCCTCGGAGGGATTGGAAAAAGTCGTTCTCCAGTTGGATGAACTGGAAGCTGTTCGTTGGGTGGATTTGCTCGGGAGGTACCAGGAAGAGGCCGCGGTCAAATTGGGGGTTTCCCGGCAGACCCTTGGAAACATCCTGGAGGAGGCCCGACGGAAAATTACGGATGCCCTGGTCAACGGCAAAATGCTCGCGATCGAAGGTGGATCGGTGCATTCCAGTCGCGAGGAGGCCCGTCATTGCCCGCGTTGCAGGCATCGGGGTCGGCAGGGGTGGCGGGGCGGCGCAAGGATCGGATAGTTCCTTTTGTTCATCCCCGAATGGGTTTGGTTTATCAAACGAAAAGGGGTCGCATCATGCCGAGAGGGGATGGGACAGGCCGTGGCGGATTTGGTCGCGGAAGAGGAGGAACGGGTCGGGGGGGAGGCCAGGGCGGCGGAAAACCTGAGCCCGGAGCCGACGCCGGTTCGGGCGGGTGGATCGGTCAGATAAGTCGCGGACTTGGCCGCGGGGGAGGCGCTTTCACGGCGGGGCCTGGTGGAATATGCCGGTGTACTCAATGTGGAAGAACGGCGCCCCACGAACGGGGTGTTTCCTGCGCCGAACAAAAATGCTCTCAGTGCGGGGCCGTGATGACTAGGGGTTGAAATCTTGAGGAGGTGTTGTCATGCCAAACGGGGACAAGAGGGGACCTGCAGGAGCGGGACCCATGACCGGACGCGGGGTCGGTTTTTGCACGGGAAACGGGATGCCGGGATACGCCAATTCGTTGCCAGGAAGGGGTTTTGGTTTTGGGTGGGGCGGCGGTGGGGGACGCCGGGGACGGAGAAATGGCTTCAATGCCTGGGGTTTTCCCGGTTGGACGGGATTCGTGGGGGGCGTGAATGCTTCAAATCCGGATGCGGAAAAAAGGCTCCTTAAAAGCCGGGTGGATTATCTCCAATCGGAACTGGAATCGGTCAAGAAACAACTCTCGGAGATCGAATCCGACAAATCCCGGGTTGAATGACCGGAGACCCTGGCCCCGTCGAACGGGTCGAAGGGCTCGCCGCCGGCGCCGTGGGGCCGAGTTGAAGGGTTGGTTTTAACGCGGTAAAAGGAAAACGAACGTGAAACTTGGAATCATCATTACCAAGTCCGATCCGGAAACCGTTTTCAACGCCCTTCGGCTGGCGCTTTACGCCCTTGAACAGAAGGACGAGGTCGGCCTTTTTTTTTCCGGAAAAGGGGTGGAGTTCGATCGGATCGATGACGAGAAATTCGACGTGAAAGGGCAGGCGCGAAAAGTGCTGGATAAGGGCGGCCGTTTTTTCGCCTGTGGGTCTTGTCTGAAGATCCGGGATTCCCAGGGCTCAGAAATCTGCCCTTTGTCGACCCTCAAGGATCAATATGAAATCGTGCGACATTCAGACCGGGTTCTCACGTTTTAATCCGGCGGTGACCGAAAAAAGGAAAAAATGAAAATCGCATTTACCGCGGCCGGGGATGGATTAAACGCCCCGTTGGATCCTCGTTTCGGGCGTGCGGCCAAGTTTTTAGTTTATGACCTGGGCCTCAAGTCGTTCGAGATGATCGACAACCGGCGAAATCTCCAGGCCGCTCAGGGCGCTCGCATCCAGGCCGCACAGATGGTGGTGAAAAAAGGCGCGCAGGCCCTGGTGACGGGGCATTGCGGCCCCAAGGCCTTTCGCGTTCTTTCGGCGGCGGGCATGAAAATACTCAACACCGACGCTTCCACCGTCGAGGAGGCGTTGGTCCGATACCGGTCCGGCCAGTTGAAGGAGGCTGTATCCGCCGACGTCGAAGGGCACGGGTGATGCATACGTCATTTCTGGAATCCAAGCCGGCCGAACCATGAAAACGTCGCTGGATTGCATGCCTTGCTTTGTTCGCCAGGCTTTGGAAGCGGCCCGCTTGGTGTCGGCCGAACCGGCCGTGCAGGAATGTGTTGTCCGAGAAGCCATGCGGTGGGCGGCGGAAACGGATCTCGACTTGTCGCCTCCCGTCATGGGGCAACGTATCCACCGACGCCTGCGCGAACTCACCGGGAACGAGGATCCGTACCGGGAGGCCAAAGGGCGGTTGAACCGCATGGCGTCTGTTCTTTTGGCGAGCTTGGAATCCGAGATGGCGTCCTCTCCCGATCCCCTGATGGCCTCGGTCCGGCTGGCGATCGGGGGCAATATCATCGATATGGGGGCCCATGGCGAAGTCGAAGAGCCGGCCGTGCGCCGTTGTCTGCTCGAGGCGCTCACCCAACCGCTTGAAGGGGATCCGGAAGGATTTCGAATCGCCGCTTTGAAAGCGAAGAACATCCTGTACTTGGCCGACAACGCGGGAGAAATCGTCTTCGACCGTGCGCTTATCGAGCGGCTCGGGCCTTCCCGGGTCACTTTGGCGGTTCGAGGTAAACCCGTTCTCAACGACGCGACACGTGCGGATGCGGAAGCCGCCGGGCTCGACAGGCTCGTGGAGGTCGTCGATAACGGCTCGGACGCGCCGGCAACGATTCTCCAGGATTGCAGTGAGGGTTTTCGAAGGCGTTTCCGTGAGGCCGACCTCGTCATCGCCAAGGGACAGGGCAACTACGAATCTCTTAACGACGAAACCCGTCCAATATTCTTTCTTTTTAAAGCCAAATGCCGCGTGATCGCCGAGCGGGCCGGAGTTCCGTTAGGCGCCCTTGTTTTGACGGGGCCCGGCACCCCGAAACCGCGATCCCGGGAGGAGAGGGCATGAAGCGCACCATGCTTAGGTCGAAATTGCACCGCGCGGTCTTGACGGGGGCCTTGCTCGATTATGAGGGAAGCATTGCCGTGGACGCGCGATTGATGCGCGCGGCGGACATGCTTCCCGGGGAGCAAGTGCACGTTTTGAACCTTTCCAACGGTTCACGCCTCGTCACTTACCTGATCGAGGCTTCCGCGGGTTCCGGCACGGTTCTGCTCAACGGACCGGCGGCTCGGATGGGTTCAAAGGGCGATGAAGTCGTCATTCTTTCCTATGGTGAGATGGACGACGAGGAAGCCCGCTCGTTTCAGCCCCGGCGCATCGTGGTGGGCCGGGGAAACATGAGTTTTCGTGTTTTAAAAAATGGCCCGAGGCGGAAACCATGAAATGCCGGGAGATTTTAACCCAGCTTCGCCGTCACGCGCCTTTCACGGCGATGGGCGCGATATCCGGTATCGTCCTGATGGCCATCCTCAATGGCATGGACCTTCCTCGTGACGTTTCGACGAACCTTTTCTGGGGTTTGCACCCGCTCCATGTATTCGTTAGTGCCCTGGTTACGACTGCCATGTACCGTTTACATTCAAGTGGGGGGATATGGAGAATCTTGATTGTCGGATACCTGGGTTCCATCGGGATCGCGACGGTCAGCGATTCGATCATTCCCTTTGTAGGGGAATGGATGCTTCAATTGCCGAACCGGGGTGTTCATTTGGGTTTCATCGAGAAATGGTGGCTGGTCAATCCCCTAGCCTTTGCCGGAATCGCCGTCGCCTTTGTTTGGCCCAAGACGACCTTTCCCCACGCATTTCACATGTTTCTCAGCACTTGGGCGTCTTTGTTCCATATGCAGATGGCGATGGAGGCGTCGCCGGACATCGTTCAAATGATCCTTGTCGGGATTTTCCTTTTCCTCGCCGTCTGGATTCCTTGCTGCACAAGCGACATTGTTTTTCCCCTGTTGTGCGTGAAGGAAGAAAGTGAAACGCGACGATGATCGTCGCCATCGCATCCGGCAAGGGCGGGACGGGAAAAACCACCCTGGCGGTCAACTTGGCGTTGTCCGCCGAGGGGGAAACGGCGTTGCTGGACTTTAACGTCGAGAAACCAGTTGTTTGAACCTGGTTTATGACGGGGAATTCCGCCTAGCGATGGAAAAATTCCAGACGTCCGCGAAGTGGCCCTCAGGATCTCCTCCCACGTGGTGGCCTTTAAAGGGGATCGCATCGAAGGTCAACGCCGAACCCGCCCGTCAAGGGGGGCTTCAAACCTGCAAGTCCGGAGTGATTTGGGTCGACCGGAGGACATCGCGACCTTCCAGATGGGGACCCATCCCGCACTGACGGCCTCGCCCATCGCATACCCTGTTGTGAACGCCGCCGAGATGACGGGGCAATCGCTTTGGAAATTCCAATAATCCGTTCATTAAGACGGATGTTTTTCAGCGGGAAGACGGAGACGATCTATGGATACACGAGGAGAACGACATGTCTACGGCCCGGTGCCTTCCCGGCGCCTAGGCCGTTCATTGGGGATAGACCTTGTGCCGTTCAAGGTCTGTACTTATGACTGCATTTACTGCCAATTGGGGCGCACCACGAACAAGACCCTCTTGCGGAAGGAGTATGTCCCGGTGGACGGGGTGATGGCGGAATTGGAACGGAAACTGGCCGAAGACCCCAAGCCCGATTACATCAGTCTCGCGGGTTCCGGGGAGCCCACCTTAAACAGCGGCATCGGGGAGTTGATCGAAAGGATCAAGAACCGCACGAAGGTTCCAGTGGCCGTCCTGACCAACGGTTCGCTCCTGTGGCAAAAGCCGGTCCAGGACGCCTTGATGGCGGTCGACCTGGTCCTGCCTTCGTTGGACGCCGGCGATGAGCGGTTGTTTCGATACGTCAACCGGCCACACGAGGAAATCGCCTTCCAGCGGATGGTCGAGGGCTTGACGGTGTTCACCGAGCGGTTTCCGGGGGAAGTCTGGCTGGAAGTGTTTTTGCTGGGCGGGGTGACGGGAATCGCCGCCGAAGCAGGTAAAATCGCCGCCCTTGTCCGACGGATCCGGCCGGCGCGGGTACAACTGAACACCGTTTTTCGTCCGCCCGCGGAGGAATTCGCGTATCGGCTTTCCGAGCAGAAAATGCTCGAATTGAAAGGCCTTTTCCCGGGGGAAGTGGAAATCATCGCCGAAAAAGAAAAAGAGGAAAAAACCATTTCCGCCTTCGCGCAAGCCGGTGAAGGGGACATCCTGGCGTTGCTCGGCAGGCGTCCTTGTACTTCGGCGGACGTGGCGAACGGCCTTGGCATTCACGCGACGGAAGCTCTCAAGCGTCTCGAAGCGCTTCGCAAAGAAACGAAAATTACCACCGTTTCCGTGGACGGCAGGATTTATTACACCGTCGTTGTCGCTCCATGACAAGTAAACGATGAAAGGATCCTTCCTTTTATGACGATGAATACCGATCTTGTTAATTTAAAACCCGGGAAACAGGCGGTGGTGGCTTCCATCCAGGGCGGATTTGGAGCAATCCGGCGTCTAGACGCGATGGGAATCCGGCCCGGCATCCGTCTGCGTAAGATTTCCGCCCAGCCTTTCGGTGGGCCGGTGACTGTGGAAATCAATGGAGGCCAAGTCGCCTTGGGAGACGGTTTAGCCCGCAAAATCCTGGTGAATGTTGCGCATGTGGAAGATCCTCAATGAGACTTCTGATGATCGGGAATCCCAACGTCGGAAAAAGCACCCTTTTCAACCGATTGACCGGAGCCCGGGTTCTCGCCTCCAATTATCCCGGAACGACCGTCGAGCTCGTCCGCGGTGTCCTGGAAGTCCATGGCCGAAAGATCGAGATGGTGGATCTGCCCGGGGTTTATTCCCTGGACTCGAACTGCAAAGTGGAGGAGATCGTGATGGAATCCCTCCGCAACATGGGCCCGGACGATATTGTTCTCAATGTGGTTGATTCCACCAACCTGGAGCGAAACCTGGGCTTGACCCTCGAACTGACTCGGCTTCAAAAACCGATGTTGTTGGCCTTGAATTTTTCCGATGAAGCCGTCCATACGGGCGTGCATATCGATATTTCGGCCCTGGAAAACCGCCTGGGGGTGCCTTGTGTCCCGATTGTTGGGACCACCGGAGAGGGAACTCGATCATTGGTTGAAAAAATACCCCGGGCCGGCGGAAAGGCGTTTTCCTTCAAACCGTCCGCTAAATGGGCTGAAGTTGGTCGGATCCTGACGGAAGTCCAGAAACGCCGCCCACGTCGCCACACCCTGCGGGAACACCTGAGTGACGCCACCCTTCAACCGTTTCCGGGGGCGTTTTTAGCGTTTTTGGTTCTGGCGGTTTCCTTCGTGGTGGTTCGTTTCATCGGGGAGGGATTGATTGAACGCGTCATGAATCCACTTTTTTCCGCTTATTGGACCCCGCTGATGTTGGAAACCTCCGAGGCCCTTCGCGGGGCGCCTTGGTTTCACGATATGCTGATTGGGTCCGGTGTGGCGGTGGAAATTGATTATGGGGAATCCTTCGGCTTGTTGACGACGGGTTTATATGTCGTTTTCGCCGTTGTTTTTCCCTACGTGGTTGCCTTTTATTTGGTCCTTTCCGTTCTGGAGGATTGCGGGTATCTGCCCCGGCTGGCTGTTCTGGCCGATCGTCTGATGCACCCCCTCGGTCTTCACGGTATGGGTGTGATTCCTCTTTTGCTGGGCCTGGGTTGCAAGGTCCCCGGTGTTTTGGCCACTCGGATCATGGAAAGCAAACGGGAACGATTCATCTGTTCGACGGTGACCATCGTGGCCGCGCCCTGCATGGCGCAAACTGCGGTTATCGTGGGATTGGCGGGTCGTTGGGGTGCAAGCGCGCTGGCCATTGTTTTCTTCACGCTCTTGTTGGTGGGATACCTGCTCGGCCGGCTCCTGAATCGTTATTACCCGGGGGAAAGTCCGGAACTTCTGGCGGACATTCCGCCCTACCGGATGCCCCATTTTGGGACGCTTTTGAAGAAGATCGGAATTCGGCTCAAAGGATTTCTGCTTGAAGCCATTCCTTTCGTGCTATTAGGTGTCCTGTTCGCCAATATGCTTTATTCGTGGGGGGTCATCCACTTCATCGGTCGTGTCCTCGCACCCCTCATGACGGAAGTCCTCGGGTTGCCCCATGATGCGGCCGGGGCGCTTCTTCTTGGTTTTTTACGCAAGGACATCGCCGTCGGCATGCTCGCACCCATGGCATTGGATTTCACCCAGACGATTGTGGCTTGCGTGGTCCTAACCCTTTATTTCCCCTGTATCGCCACTTTCACCGTGATGCTGAAGGAACTCGGAGTCCTCCGAACCGTGGCGGCGGCCTTGCTCATGGTTGGTACCGCTTTGTTCGTCGGTGCGGGGCTTTTCCAGAGCCTGCGTTATTTCCGTCCGTGGATGGGGTTCTGACGATCCCCGCGATCCGCTTAAAACGAGTTGTTCCGGGATGTTTTTCACGACGGAAGACAAACGGACATGAACGAACTGGTGGTGATCAGCGGAAAGGGCGGGATCGGCAAGACGAGTCTGACCGCATCCTTGGCGATGCTTGCCGGAGAATCGTTAAACGCCGATTGCGATGTGGATGCCCCCGAACGGTTGCCGGAACCTGGGGATGGCATCGGTTCTGAAATCCGTCGAACGCAAAGTATTGATGGATTGGCTCCGCTTGCTGGAAACCAATAGTCGCCGAAAACCTGTCCAGCGATATTTTGGCTTGAAATAGTAATACGTTTCCAATATATTTCATACCGTTTTATACGACCTGGCCCGAAGGGAGCCCCTTTTGTCGTCACTCGCCCGTCTCAGCATGTCGCTTGAGAAGTCCCTCGCCAAGCGTCTGGACAAATTGGCGGCCGAATCACGTTACGCCAACCGTTCCGAGTTCCTCCGAGACCTGGTGCGGCACGCGGCCGTGGAAAAACAGTGGAAGGACGGGGAAGAGGTGCTGGGGACCCTGACCCTCCTGTACGACCACCACCAACGGGGATTGACCGAGAAACTGACTGGCATCCAGCACGACCACGGCGGGGAAATCCTGGCCGCGACGCACCTGCACTTGTCGCACCACTTGTGCGCCGAAATGATCATGGTGCGGGGAAAAGCCCTGGACGTAAAGCGCCTAGCCGACGAGCTCCGCAAGCCGAAGGGCGTCCTGCATGCGGCCCTTTCAATGAGCAGCACGGGCCACGGGGTGCGTTAGGTCTTTTTTTATCGGGGTAGTATTACTAAATGGATATTAGTAATACATTTCGGAAACATCCGTTCAAAAAAAGAAAAAGGAGAAACGGGATGATTCGATGTACGGCGGTTAATGTGGCGGTTCTGTCGCTCACGCTTTTATCGGTCCCCGGAACGCTTCGCGCCGCCGGGGAGGGTTATGAGGCGGAAGCCGCCAAAATCCACACGGCCGATCCGAATCCCGTGGGCAAGGGGGAACTCGAATGGTTTGTGGGATATGAATCGGCACGAGCCACCAAGGCTCACGACGGGGAACGGCGTGAAGTGGA
>CAZSKE010000002.1:8949-21034 GCA_964607325.1 uncultured bacterium
GGCCGTCTCAAGGACGCCCAGACGATTCTGGGTTTGACCCTGGGGCTGGGAAAGAACCTGGATTTGGGCGTTTCAACCGGTTATGGGGATTGCAGGGATGAGGCATGCGCCATGACCGCTCGGGGCCATTTGGACTTGACGGTGGGTTCCAAGTGGAAATTTTCATCACCCGTGAAGGGCTTGGAAATGGCGTTTCTTCCATACGCGACCCTTCCGACCGGAAACCACGATTCAGGGGAATGCCTGGGAGTCAGCCAGGTTTGCTACAGCGCGGGGCTGGGATGGGTCGCGGTTCGGTCCTTCAAAAGGACGACCGTCAACCTCGACCTCGGCTATGGCCTCCCATTCGGCGCGGACCGGGGGGACGCGCGAGGTTCCTTCAACGCGGATTTGGCGTTGGGGTGGCAGTCGATCCGGAATCTCCAGGTGGAAAGCGAACTGAACTTCACCTCCGATTCCGTCGAGGGTTCCGACGGATCCCGCGTGTTGGCCGCGACCTTCGGGATTCTGGTGCCTACGGAGAAGGCCGGGCGGCTCCAGTTGGCCGTGCAACCGGTGTTGTCTGGGCGGTTGACGGACAAGACAACCTCATTTCATGTCGCCTGGGTTTATTAATCAACAAAGGGGAAAGGAAGATTCCATGCACATACCTGACGGATACCTAGGACCGGTCACTTGCGCGGTCGGGTACACGGCCGCACTGCCATTTTGGGTGGCCGCCTCCCGCAAGGTGAAAAAGACGCTGAAAGCCCGGCAAGTGCCGCTTCTTGCCATCGGCGCCGCTTTTACCTTCCTCATCATGATGTTCAACGTTCCAATACCCGGAGGAACGACAGGCCATGCCGTGGGGGGCGTTTTGGTGGCGGTTCTTTTGGGCCCCTGGGCCGCTGTGATCGCCGTTACGATCGCCTTGGTGATCCAAGCCTTATTGTTCGGAGACGGCGGTATCACGGCCATCGGGGCCAACTGCTTCAACATGGCCGTGGTCCTGCCTTTCGTCGGGTATTCCGTCTACCGGTTGCTGGCGGGGGATTCACCCCTGGGATCGCACCGACGCACGATGGCCGCCTTCGTGGCGGGGTATGTCGGGCTGAACGTCGCCGCGCTGTTGACCGGCATCGAGTTCGGACTCCAGCCCCTGCTTCACCGCACCGCCGACGGACAGGCGCTTTACGGCCCCTACGGCCTGGGCATCGCGGTCCCCGCCATGATGGGCGAACACTTGTTGGTTTTCGGTTGGGTGGAAGCCGTTGTGACGGCGCTCGTCATCCGGTACCTGCAACGACAGTCCCCCGAGATGTTCGAACAGGAGGCGAAACGATGAGTTCCGTGAAAAAGCTCTGGATCGGCATCGGTGTTTTGGCCCTGTTGTCCCCCCTGGGCCTCATCCTCCCCGAGCATTTCCACGCCGGATCCGCCTGGGGCGAGTGGGGCGTCGACGAGATGGAAAAACTGGTGGGTTACGTGCCGGCGGGCCTGGCGCGGCTCGCCGAATGGTGGAAAGCGCCCATGCCCGACTACGCGTTCCCAGGCTGGGAAGAAAAAGGTTTGACGCACCTGAGCCTGGCCTATATCTTTTCGGGGATCCTCGGCGCCGGGTTGGTGGCACTGGTCGCCTGGTGGTTGGGCCGCAGGATGTCGAAATAGGAAAAAGCCTGGTAGGCCGGATTCCGGAAGAAGTGGACGATGCCCAACCATTTCGTCGAACGCACGCTCCGGTCCGCTCTTGCGTTCGTCCAGGGAACTCTTTTCGCGGAGGAAATCGCCGCTCAAAAGGGCCTGCTCCAATCCCTGGATGCCCGGGTACGGACCGTTTCTTTGCTGGCGTTGATCGTCACGGTGGTGCTGGCACAAAGCCTGGGCGTCCTTTTCGCGCTCTACGCGGCGAGCCTCGTGCTGGCTTCCCTTTCGGGAATCCGGCTGGGTTATTTCTTTTTCCGAACCTGGGTTTTCATCCCCCTCTTCTCGCTTTTCATCGCCCTACCGGCCGTTTTCAGTTTCGTGACCCCCGGTGAAACGCTTGGGCGCCTGGGTCCCCTGGAGGTGACCCGCCCGGGTTTGTTCAGCGCGGCGTTCTTTCTGATGCGGGTCGCCGGTTCGGTTTCCTTCGCCGTCCTCTTGGCGTTGACCACGCGACACTTCGAGCTTCTGAAGGTGCTCAGGATTTTCGGGGTGCCGCAGGTTTTCGTCATGATCCTCGGTATGGCGTATCGCTATATCTACCTTCTTCTTGAAACGGTTCAAAACATGCACGCGGCGGTAAAAAGCCGTGTGGGCACGGCCCTAGCGACACGCCAAGGACAACACTTGGTGGCGTGGGGGATCGGCGGTTTATGGATGAAATCCTACCGCTTGAGCGACCAGGTTTACCAAGCCATGCTTTCACGGGGTTATCGAGGGGAACCGGTCTTATTGAAGGGGCTCGACATCCGGCCGAGAGATTGGCTGTTCTTGGCGGTATTGGGAATGGCGCTCTTTTTTCTGGTCTACGCCGGTTTCATGGGGGCGTTATGAACGGAACCATGTTTGAACTCCAGGATGTTCATTACGCCCATCTGGGCAGGTTTCCCGCTTTGTCGGGCGTCCACATGACCTTGTTCCGGGGCAGCAAGGTCACGCTGATGGGGGCGAATGGTTCGGGCAAATCCACCTTGCTCACGATGTTGGACGCGTTGATATTTCCCGACAAGGGCACGGTGCGTTTCGAAGGAAGAGAACTCAAGGAATCCGATTTCAACGACGAGGCGTTCTCAAGGGATTTCAGACGGCGCGTGGGATTCGTTTTCCAGAACCCCGACGTCCAGCTTTTCTGCCCGACGGTCCGGGAGGATGTCGTCTTCGGTCCCCTCCAGCTTGGGGTCAGCCAAGAGGAGACGATCCAAAGGCTGCAAAGCCTTTCGGAAGAACTGGGCATTACGTCATTGTTGGACCGCTCACCGCATCAACTCAGCATCGGGGAAAAAAAGAAGGTGGCCTTCGCCTCGACGCTGGCCTCGGACCCCGAGGTCTTGTTATTGGATGAACCCACGGCGGGACTGGATCCCCAGACCACGGCCCACCTCCTGGAGATGCTCCTCAAGGCTTCCGCGGCGGGGAAAACCATTGTCACGGCCACTCACGATACGCATATCGTCGAGGACATCTCGGACGAAATCTTTGTCTTCGGAAAAGATGGAACGGTCGCGGGTCACGGCAAACCCGAAGAGATCATGGCCGATCTGGACCTGTTACGGGCCAACAACCTGATCCATTCCCATCCGCATCGCCACCACGGCGAAATCCATTCCCATCCCCACCAGCATCTTGACCACCACGCCTGAACGGAAGGGGGAAAATGAAAAAGCCCTGATCCCATGACGGGAACAGGGCTTTGGAAAATCGGCGGTTTTGACGACGGTTTATTCCGATTTCGGGAGCTGGGTCGACAGGTAGGTTTGGATTCCCATCTGCTGGATCTGGTCCAACTGGGCCTCGATCCACTCCAGGTGCGCTTCCTCGTCCTTGACGATCGAGGTGAACAGATCCGCCGTTCCGTTGTCGCCCGATTCACCGGCCAGGGCGACCGCCTTATTATAGGCGGCGATAGCCGTCATTTCGGCCGAGAGATCGTTGGCGAACTGCTTGGCGACATCCGCGCCGACGTGGATGGAGTTCAGCTTGCTGACCGTCGGGATCCCTTCCAGGAAGAGGATGCGGCCGATGAGCATCTCGGCGTGCTTCATCTCCTGGATCGCGCGACGCTCCGTGGCCTTGTGGAGTTTCTCATAGCCCCAGTTGTCGCACATTTCCGAGTGAACCATGTATTGGTTGATGGCCGTCAATTCATCCGCGAGCAGTTCGTTCAAGGCATCGATGACTTTCTTGTTGCCCTTCATGGCCGTCCTCCAAATTTATATTTCAATGGTCCGGAGATTCCCCCGTCGAGAAGGATGGGGGACGAGCGACCGGAGCAGGCATTGTAGGGAAAAGCGCCCTTGAAGACTAGCCGGGCGGTGAAAAGAAACCCATAAGGGTTTCCGATCGGGCCAATAGCCGCGGGGTTCGAGCGAATCAAGGAATGGGGTTGTTTCGGGCTGGGGGTTCGCGAGCAAGACACGAAATGGCCGCGAGAGGGGGCTTTTCAGGACTCGGCTCGAAGAGATTCATAACGAGTGAAACAAAGCCCCGGCTTCCGCTTGGAAACCAGGGCTTTTAAATGCGGCGATCCTCAGTATTGGAAGAGCATCTCCCGGTATTTCGGGAGCGGCCACAGGTCGTCCTCGACCACATCCTCCAAGGCGTCCACCTGGGCGCGCACCTTGCTCATGGCCGGCAGGACTTGATCGCGGAAGATCTCCCCTTGTCGGTGGAAATCGGAGGCGTTCGCCTTCGAGAGCGCCTTCTCCAGGGCGTTCAAGGCGCGGGACAGGCTCGTCACGTCGTTCGTGACCTGTCGGAGAAGGGCTTTTTCCTCGACGGGAGGAGAGACACCCGCCGCCTTCGTGTCGCGGATGGCCGCGGCCACCTTGCGTTGGTGGGCGAGTCCCGCCGGAAGAATCTGGTTGCGCGCGATATCCAACGTGGAGTTGGCCTCGATATTGAGGACCTTCACGTATCGCTCCCACCCGATCTCGACACGGCTTTCATACTCGAGACGGCTGGTCACCTTGTACTTTTCGAACAGGGCCGCGTATTTAGGGTTGTGGGCGGCCTTCAGGCAGGCGGGCGTGTCTTTCAGGTTGGGTAAACCCCGCCGAGCGGCCTCTTGATGCCACTCCTTTGAGTAACCGTTTCCGGAGAACAAAACGCGTTTATGGGCTTTGATCCGTTTCCGGAGGGCCTCCGCGAGGCGTTTGTTCAAGGCGCCCTTGCCGCTTTCAAGCTCGTCGGCGAGGTCTTCGACGGCCACGATGGTGTTCAAGACCGTGTTGGGCCAGTAGCAAGGTTGGGTCGAACCCACGGCGCGGAACTCGAACTTGTTTCCCGTGAAGGCGAAGGGGGAGGTGCGGTTGCGATCGGTGGTGTCCCGGCTCAGCTTGGGAAGGGTGGAAACGCCCAACGCCATCACTCCGCCATGGGAACTCTTCGCCACCTTGTCGGATTCCAATCGCCCCACGACCTCCTCGAGTTGCTCACCCAAGTACACCGAAAGAATCGCCGGTGGGGCTTCGTGGGCGCCCAAACGGTGGTCGTTACCGGGGCCGGCAACCGCGATGCGAAGTAGTTCCGCGTGTTCATCCACGGCGGAAATGACGGCGGTGAGGAACGCCAGGAATTGCGCGTTGTCTTGGGGTGTATTACCCGGCTCCAGAAGATTCTCGCCGTCGTCGGTGACCATGGACCAGTTGTTGTGCTTGCCGCTACCGTTGATGCCGGCGAAAGGTTTTTCGTGCAGGAGGCACACCAGGTCGTGGCGGAGCGCGACGCGCTTCAACAACTCCATGACCAGCATGTTGTGGTCCGCGCCGATGGAGGAGCGCTCGAAAACGGGCGCGAGCTCGAATTGAGCGGGGGCCACCTCGTTATGGCGCGTCTTGGAGGGCACCCCCAAGCGCCATAACTCCCGATCCAGGTCCATCATGAAAGCCAGCATGCGCTCACGGATGGCCCCGAAATAATGATCCTCGAGTTCCTGACCCCGATAGGGGTGCGCGCCGAAAAGCGTCCGGCCGCAGGCCACCAGATCCGGCCGGAGCTCGTAGTAATTCCGATCGATGAGGAAGTATTCCTGCTCGGCCCCCAAGGTCGTCAGGACGCGCCTCGCCGATTTGTTGCCGAAGATCCGGAGCAAGCGCGTGGCTTGAATGGACAAGGCCTCGATGGACCGCAGAAGGGGCGTCTTGTGGTCCAAGGCTTCACCGTTGTAACTCACGAACGCCGTGGGGATGGTCAAGGTGGCCCCGTTGACTTCCTCCTGGATGAAGGCGGGGGAGGTCGGGTCCCACGCCGTGTAACCGCGGGCCTCGAAGGTGGCCCGGGACCCCCCCGAGGGGAAGCTGGAGGCGTCCGGCTCCCCCTTGATGAGGGTCTTTCCGTCGAATTCGGCGGTGGCGCCGCCCTCGTCGTTGGGCTCGAGAAACGTGTCGTGTTTCTCCGCGGTCAATCCCGTCATGGGAATGAACCAATGGGTGTAATGACTGGCGCCGTGGGCGAGGGCCCACTCTTTCATGCCTTTGGCCACCTGGTCGGCGATGGAGGCATCGATGGGTTCTCCCCTCAAGGTGGTGGCGCGGAGCTTCTTGTAGACGTCGGGGGAGAGGTAGCGTTTCTGCGCCGTGGAGTTGAAAACCAGGGAGCCGTAGATTTGCTCCGCGGGTTTATTCTTGTAGTCTTCGAGGGGAGGGACTTCTCGTTCGAGCGAAAGGGCGATACGCTTGCGGGCATTCATGCGATTCCTCCGGAATGGGAACGAACGACCCGCGCGTCCATCGACACATAAAACGCGGGCCGTGGGACCACGCGAGGACGCGAGGGGGATATCCTTCACACGCGCCGGCGATCCGGTCGGCGTGTTCGATGGATCGATTGTGTAGGCTAGCAAAAAAGAATAAAGCGTGCTATTGGAAAGGGCCCCACGCAAGGGAAAAAGCCCATTCGAACGGCGAGGGGGCCCCCGGATCCCGCCGATCAAGAACCGAAGCCCTCGAACCGTTATAATGTCGCTCGGCGGAGTTGAAATCAAACATTGCCGGATCCAATCGCATGAAAATACTGCTGACAGGCGCCTGCGGCTTCATCGGATCCCGTCTTGCTCGCTTTCTCCTGGAGCGCGGAGCCGACGATCTGATGTTGGTGGACGCTTGTTCCCACCGGGAGCGCGCTTGTTTCCGGGGGCTGGAGGGCGTTCCCTTCACGGACCGGGCGGATCTTCTCGATCGTCTTCCATCCCTTTCCGGTTTCGACGCCGTGGCGCATTTGGGGGCTTGCACGGACACGGGGGTGACCGACGAGGTTTATGTCGAAAAGTGGAACACGGGTTACACCCGGGCTCTTTGGACTTGGTGCGCCCAGCGGGGTGTTCGGTTTGTGTACGCCTCTTCCGGCGCCACATACGGCCGTGGCGAGAACGGATACTCGGACGATCACGCCTTTCTGGAAAAACTTCAACCCCTCAATTTGTACGGAAAAAGCAAACACCGGTTTGATCTCTGGGCGCTTGCGCAAAAAGAGCGACCGCCTTTTTGGGCCGGGCTCAAGTTCTTCAACGTGTATGGACCCGGCGAGGGCCACAAGGGAAGGATGGCGTCCCCCATTTGGCACGGGTATCGCGAGATCAAGCGGACGGGCCAACAAACCCTTTTCAAGAGCCATCGACCTGATATTTCCGACGGAAAGCAGAGCCGGGATTTCATCTTCGTGGATGACATCGTGGACAAGATGCTCTTTCATTTGAGGGGCGAAGCGCCGTCGGGCTTGTACAACTGCGGGACCGGCCACGCCCGCACTTTTCTGGACCTCTCTAACGCGCTTTTCGCGGCGTTACGAATCGAGCCGAGGGTCCAATGGGTGGACACCCCTGAAAAATACCGGGCGGGTTACCAGTATTTCACCCAGGCCGACATGGCGAAATCCATCGCCGCTGGTTATGTCCAGTCCGCGCTCAGCCTGGAAGAGGGCGTGGCCCGTTACGTGGAGGTCTTGAATCAGAAAGAGGCCTGAGCGTTATATGAAACCCTTGTCCTTGGGTTCTTCCCTTCGCACTCGCCCGTTATGGGAAGGAACGAACGGGCGTGATAAAGACGCGAGGTCTTCCTCGGGGTTCACCATGATTGAACTCATGATTGTCGTGGCCATTATCGGGGTCTTGTCGGCGATCGCGTTGCCTCGTTTCGCGGACATGATCGAGAAAAGCCGTGAAGGCGCCACGAAAGGCAATTTGGTCGGGATGCGATCCGCCAATTGCATTTATTACGCGGACCAGACCGGAATTTGGCCGGAAACCTTGGAGATCGCTTTCGCGTTCAAGTACAGCCTGTATCTCGACCGAATTCCCGAGGTCAAGGTCACGGGTCGGTTCGACGCTTCACGATCGGCGCTCATGCCCCTGGGCCCTTGCGGCAGAACGGTCACGATGGGAGACGCTCGGGTGGGTCCGCAGGAGCAGTCCAGCGGCTGGTTGTATGACAGCGCCAGCGGACGGGCATACGTCAACAGTACTCTCCAGGATTCCAAAAAAATCCCCTACAGCTATTACGGTTTCGAGTAAAGTCGCCCATAATCAAGGGCCGACCCGGCCGCCAGGGAAGCCCGCGATTGAAAAAAGGAAACATGACTTTTGGAGTCTGGGTGACTTGTTGACGCCCCCGGGCGGGGATTTTCGTCGACTTGAAAAGGTTTCTGGAAGTGCACTTTGTGGAGGTTTCATGAGATATCCCCTGGTTCTTGAGACGGACATCCCCGGCGCGCCCCCCCCCAAGCGCGGCAAGGTCCGGGATCTCTACGACTTGGGCGACAAACTGGTCCTGGTAGTCACCGACAGGATATCCGCCTTCGACGTGGTCATGCCCAACGGTATTCCCGACAAAGGCGCGGTCCTCAACCAGATATCCCTTTATTGGTTCGGGCGTGTTTCCGACATCATTCCCAATCACCTTCTTCCCGATGGGCTCGACGCCCTGCCGGAGCCCTTCCAGAAGGCGCGCGCCCAGCTCGAGGGACGGTCGATGGTGGTGAAAAAAGCCAAGCCGCTTCCCGTGGAATGCATCGTTCGGGGTTACTTGAGCGGCTCGGGGCTGAAGGAATACCAGCAATACGGAAAGGTCAGCGGGATTTCCCTGCCGTCCGGACTGACGGAGGCCTCCAAGCTGGATGAGCCGATCTTCACGCCGTCCACCAAGGCTGAACATGGCCACGATCTCAGCATCTCCTTCGAGGAGATGAAGGAAGTTCTGAAGGATGACGCGCTGGCCGAAAAGGTGCGAAACACCGCCTTGTCCATATACCGTCGCGGAAGGGACTTGGCGGAAAAAAAGGGAATTCTCATCGCTGACACGAAGTTCGAATTCGGGGTTCTCGACGGGCGGTTGATTTTGATCGACGAGGTCATGACCCCCGATTCCTCGCGGTTCTGGCCCCAGGACGGCTACCAACCCGGAAGAAGCCAAGCCAGTTTTGACAAGCAATTCGTGAGGGACTATTTGGAAACCCTCCCGGATTGGAACAAGACCCCTCCCGGGCCCCGGCTTCCGGACGAAGTCGTGGCCCGAACCAGGGAAAAATACATCGAAGCCTTTGAGCGTTTGACAGGCCGTAAATTCGGCGCCTGACGCGGGGCTGGGATGGCCTCAACGGTGCTACAATTTCCCATGTTCCGCGTCGCTTTGGTCGAACCCGAAATCCCCTCCAACACCGGCAATATCGGTAGGACGTGTCTTGCCCTGGACGCCGAGCTTCATCTCGTGGGACGCCTCGGCTTTCGGCTGGATGATAAAAGCCTTCGCCGGGCCGGTCTCGATTACTGGTCTTCAGTCAAGGTGTTCCGGCACCCCACCCGGAAATCCTGGGAGGAATCCTTAACCCCGGGAGCCGGGCTTCATTTTTTCTCGACGAAGGGAACGCGCCCCTATTGGGAAGCGGAATTTCGAAAAGGGGATTGGCTCGTTTTTGGGAGGGAAACCACGGGGTTTCCCAAGGATTTCTACCAGCGTTTCGGGGATCGCATGATCGCCATTCCACAACCCGGAGGGTTGGTCCGTAGCCTGAATCTCGGGACGGCCGTGGGGATAGGCCTGTACGAGGCGTACCGGCAAGTCTGTTCCAGAAACGTAAAAGGGGCGTCACCAACCATTTCCTCCTGAGGTTTTGAAAACCCTCGAATCGGAACCCGGCGCCGCCATTTTTCAGCCGGAGTCGCCGGGGGTTGAAGGAAGACCGCCGTGCAACCGAAAAAGCCGAGATATTTCTGGATTCTTTTATTATTCCTGGCCGGTTTGGCCTTCACCGCGCTATTGGCCCAGCAGATCCACCGCAAGGCGCAGGATCGCCGTCAAACCCTCTTGTCCTATACCTCCTCCCTGGCCGCCCAGCATACGCGCGCTTTCCTCTTGAAACGCGCGGAGGATTTGAATCAAATCGCGAGCCACTGGAACGCGAGCGCCGAGGGGCGCCGCGAGACCGCGAAAGCCATGCGTTCTTTCTTTGAAAACCACTCCGAGTATCAATGCATCAAACTCGTGGCGCCCTCGGGAATCATCTTGGAGGGTTGTTCCCGCAGTCCTTCGGGCGTGGGGATCGGGCAGGATGGGTTCAACACGCTCGCGCGTCGGGAAACGTTCGAGCGCGCCGCCGCGGACGAAAACAAGGTGTTCCTTTCGGATATCCTCCCGTTGAACACCGGTGTTCAAGGACTGATTCTGGCGCGAGCCATCGGGGGCGAACCCCCCCAGGCTTATGTTTATTCCGCGGTTTCCCTCCAGACGATCTTGAATCTGTGCGTGGATCCGGTTTTCAAGAACGACCTCGCGGTTTCCCTCACCATCTCGCCGCCTGAACCATTGGAAGAACCCAAAGGATCCACGGCGAGTTCTTTCGAGCGGTTTGGCCGCGTCGTCCGTGTGGAAATGCGGCCCCAAAAACCCGATTGGCCCGATGGCCATTCCAACGCGCCGGCCGTGGCCCTCGTGATCGGGTTTCTCGTGGTGTGTTTGATCGCTTATCTGGCCTGGCGCGCGGAACAGGAGCGGATCCGCGCGAGCATAAGTTCCCGGCGACTTCAAACCGTCGTGGAGACCACCTATGACTTGATATGGTCCACCGACGCCACGGGAAGACTGACTTCCATCTCCCCGTTCGTGAATACGATTCTGGGGTTCGACCCTCGGGAGGTATTGGGGAGATTCGCCTGGGAGTTTATGGATCCGCCCGGACGGGATACTCTTTCCGCCGAGCTGGAGGCGTTACACAAGGGAACCATCGTTCGGGGGATGATCCGCCGATTCCGCATCAAAAACGGTGGAACGCGCGTGATGGAAACCACGCTGGTTCCCCTGTTGGATTCCCGGGGCGAACTCCTCGGGGCGGATGGAGCTTCCCGGGACGTGACCGACCGCCACGAGGCTGAGGAAAGATATCGCCGCTTGGTGGAATCCTCCCAGGACATCGTCTTGGACGTGGACTCGCGAGGAATCATCCGATTTGTCAACGGCGTGGTCTCGACCATTCTGAGACGCGATCCGGAACAGATGACCGGAAAAACGTTTTGGGGGATATTTTCACAAGAAGAGCAGGCGCGCGCACGCGCCGCGGTGGAAAAAAGCATGAGGAACACCGGAGTCGCGGAATTTCAAGCCCGGTTTCTCGTATCCCCCGATGTCGAGCGGCAAATCCATTTTCGTCTCAAGCGGGAGGAGGGGGGCGAAAACGAGGCGGGTTCGGCCTCGTGCGCTTTTCAAGCGATCGGCCGGGACAACACGGCCCAGATACAGCTTGAAAACCAGATTCTTCAATTCCAAAAAATGGAGGCCATCGGCAAGTTGGCGGGAGGAATGGCCCACGACTTCAACAACCTGTTGACAGTCATTTTGTCGGCCGCCGAGGAAGCCGAGGAAGGCCTCGCGGAAGGTTCTCTCGCGAAAAAAAACCTGTCCCAGATCCGCCGAGCCGGTCGTCGGGCGGCGGAGTTGACTCGACAGGTTCTCACCTTCAGCCGACGGCATCCCGTGGAACCTTCGGAGCTTCAGTTAAACATCGTCGTCCAGGAAATGCAGGTTTTCCTCAAACGGCTTCTTCCTCCCGGCGTGGAACTGCAAGTGGAGATGGCCGAGGCCTTGGGGTGGGTGATGGCGGATCGAGGCCAGATGGAGCAGGTCCTGATCAACCTTGTGTTGAACGCCAAGGACGCCATGCCGAAGGGGGGAACCATCTTCGTGGCCACCCGGAACGTGGAACTCACCGATCCCCTCGCGCAGGGACCGCATTTGTTGAATCCCGGCCGATGGGTGGTGTTGGAAGTGAAGGATCAAGGCAAGGGGATCGCCGAGGAGAACATCGAGAGGATTTTCGAGCCTTTTTACACCACGAAGGAAACGGGGAAAGGGGTTGGATTGGGGCTCTCGGTGGTCTACGGCATCGTCCGGGGGCACCAAGGTGGCCTTCACGTCGAGACCGA
>CAZSKE010000003.1:0-19394 GCA_964607325.1 uncultured bacterium
GGGGTTGGGATTTATTCCTGCTGATGATGTTGTACTGGATGGAAACGGGCATCATCGGTTTTTGGCATATGCTTCGTCTGGGATTGACGACCCAATGGTTCGCGCTTTTTCTGGTGCCGTTTTTCATGGTGCACTTCGGCGGTTTCATGACGGGCCATTTTGTCTTCCTCTGGATGCTTTTCGGATCCGCCTATCATCAACGCGTGAGTGGGGCCGGGGAATTTTTATCCGTCATTGTTACGGGAACCGGCTTGTGGCTACCGCTTCTGGCTTTGTTCATCAGCCACGGGATTTCCTTGAGTTTGAATACCTTGTGGAGGACTGTTCCGGACGTTTGGCGAACGGTTCCCACGACGATGGAAAAGGCGGCCCCGGATCCCGCCCAGGCCCTGAATTTCAAGAACGACTTGCAGGATCTCATGACCGCGCCCTACCGGCGCATCGTCATTCTGCATGTCACCCTCATCCTGGGAGCGATGCTCATCGCGATTTTTAGAAACAACAAGGCGGCTTTCATCCTTTTAATCATGCTCAAGACCGTGACGGACGTGGCCGCCCATGTCCGTAAAAACACGAAGGTTTCAGAGACCCCATGATCGAGATCATTCGCCCCGATTCACCCGCGGCTTTTCTCGAGGCGGCGGGCGATACCCTGACCCGGGATGAGGCCGAGAACAACTTGATCCTGGGCTTAGTGGGGGCCTTGGGCGCCGAGCCGATCAAGAGCCGGCCACGACACCATTTGTGGGTTTTTCGTTCGGCGGGCGCGACGGTGGGCGCGGCCTTTTGGACGCCTCCTTTTCCGGCGGTCGTGACACGATTGCCCCGGGAGGCGATCTTGGCGTGGTTGGACGCGTTGCGAAGCGAGGGTTTCGCGCCGCCCGGGGTGAGCGCCGTGCCCGAAACCGCGGAGGATGTCGCGCGGGAATGGTGTGGGCGCGAAGGCCTGGCCTTCACGACCAAAATGCGTTTATGGATCCACCGGTTGAATCGGTTGCCGTTTGTTCATCGCGCCCCGGGCGCGGTCCGCGTGGCGCGTTGGGAAGACATGGAACGATTGGTCGAGTGGACCGACGCGTTCAACCGCGAGACGAAGGTGGACGACCCGATGAAGGCGCGCGAATGCGTGGAGGGGTTTCTGCGCAACGGGCGTCTTTGGGTTTGGGAAGACGGGACGCTTACCGCGATGGCGGGCTACTCGGGCCCCACGCCCAACGGCATCCGGGTCAATCTGGTCTATACGCCGCCCGAAAAACGCGGGCGCGGGTACGCGAAAGCCCTGGTTTCTTCCTTGAGCCGCTTTCTTCTTTCCACGGGTCGGCGCGCTTGTTTTCTTTTCGCCGACCGGGACAATCCAGTCTCGAACGCGGTGTATCGACGGATTGGTTATGAGGTTGTCGCGGATTGGTTGGTGTTGGAATTCAAACCCAAGTAAAGCGAGTGAAAAACGTTAAGCGTGATGAGTGGTTGGGAATTGATTGGATGTTGACCCCAAACGGCTGTGAATGCTTGGCGTCGAGTCATGGTTGGTCATTCAAAACCCCAAGAGAATTTCCTGGGGAGCCTGGTGGTTCCATCATGACGCGGTGGGGGTTGGGTCGGATTGGATAAACGCGGGCAATAAGAAAAGGCCGCTGGCTCCGTTTTGGGCCCCTTTCCGACGGGCCCTCTCTCGCATCCGAGAGGTTTTCTTGGGCGCCTGTGAAGCGCCTCTGGAGCTACGGCCTTCAAGGCTTATGTTACGTCGTTCATGAATCGGATCAAGAGGGAAAATAAAAAATATCCACAGCATAAGTCGGGCCAACTCGTGGAAGGGTTTTCATGGTTCGAGGCCCTTTTAGAAACCAGAAGGGCTCGCTCCTATGCGCTTACCTTCGACGTCGATTCGGGCGGGTTTCGGGAAACACCCCGGATTCATGCTCGAATCCCATGGAGCGCTTGGAATGAATAAAGGGTTGAATCATTCCTATTTTGGATCGGCCGACTGATCGACGGAGGGCAAGAGGGCTTCCTGCAAAAGGAAAAGGGTTCCCCAGGGCGTTCCGTCAGGACCGGTTCCTTGTTTGCTATCTAGGCGGTATCGGTGTTTTTTACCCTTCATTTCAACATTCAAATAAACCCTGTGCATTTCGATTTTTTGATGGATCGCCTCGGCCATCCGGGCCCCCAATACGCCCAGGATGGGGTTCGAGAGAGGTCCGTTTAAAAGGGATTTAGGGTTGACATCCAACACATTCACCGCGGGTTGGTTGAGGAAAAGGATATCCCCCCCGCGGGAGACCGCGATGGCGCCCAGCGGAAGCGAATCGAGCACCTTCTTGAGGGTGGCCGCGTGCTCAAAAGCGGCGGTTTGGTTGTCCTTGACCTGCTGATCCAGCAAATTCATGCGCTTGGCCAACTCCACGAGTTTGCTTTCCTCCTCCACTGTCCGGAAAGCCAGGAAGCCCGAATGCAGGGCCACGACCAGAAGCAGGGTGCACGACAAGAATACAAAAGGATCCCAGGGGCTGAAGTCCGGTTTCACCCAATAGATGCGATAGAGATATAGAACAATGATGGCCACGGCCACCAACGCGCTGTTACGCAGGGATCGGCTGAGGGCCGAGATAAAAAGAGTCAGGAAAAGACTGAGGAGCAATTCGGTTTCCAAGCGATCACACAGGAAAAGGGCCGACAGGATCAGGGCCAGATCAAAAGCGAAAACGATGTACTGCAGGCGAACACGCTCCCAGCTTTCATCCGAAAACCGGAAAAATGGGATGAAAGAGGCGGCCAGGACGGCCAAAAAAACCCAAAGCCAGGGGCCGTGGGTGGTTTTGAAGTTTGTGAGAACCAGGGCTGTCAAGACGACGCCTAAAACCACACGGATTAAGAGGATGTTTTTTTTAACTTGGGGATGATGGGTGGGTAAGGTGGGCATCAAGGACCCCCTCGTTGAATGCGACCCGACGAACACCATCATAACAAATAAACCGCTAAAAGCCTTTCTCTCCGGAAAGAGGCCGGGCTTCGATCAGGCGCTTATTCCCGAAGGGAAGCCGGACGGGTCCACTCGCGCGTTGGGCATCCGGCGGGTAAGATGGGGTCGCGCGACGTAACCGAGAGGGTGTATGAAAGACGAGATTCTTCAACTTTACGCGGATAACTTCGGGGAATCCGCGTCCCACACGGCTTGGGCTCCGGGACGGGTCAACTTGATCGGGGAGCACACCGACTATAACGAGGGCTTTGTTCTTCCTTTGGCCGTCGATCGAGGTGTTGGTTTCGCGGGGGCTCCACGGACCGATCGAAAGGTCTCCCTTTATTCTCCGGATTACGGCGAAAGGGGGGAGTTTTCGCTCGACGCGCCCGCGTTCAACAAGCAAAAACACTGGATCAATTACTTCCAAGGGGTGGTGGTTCAACTTCAAAAGCGGGGTTTCCAATTGAAGGGCTGTCAGGCGGTCCTGAAGGGGGATTTGCCCCGTGGCGCGGGCCTCTCTTCCTCGGCGGCCTTGGAAGTGGCTTCAGCGGTCTTTCTCGGGAAGGTTTCGGGGTTCCGTCAGGAGGACCTCGAGTTGGTGCGGACGGCCCAGGCCGCGGAAAACGAGTTCGTGGGAGTCGCCTGCGGTGTCATGGATCAGTTCGCGTCCTACCTGGGGAAAAAGGACCACGCCCTTTTGATCGATTGCCGCGATCTTGAGACGGAGCGGGTTCCACTGCCAAACGACTTGGCCGTGGTGGTCTGTGACACGGGTGTCGAACGAACCCTTTCGGGCTCGGCCTACAACCGCCGAAGGGAGGAATGCGCCCGAGCCGTGTCGCTCCTTTCCAAGGCTCTGCCGGGTCTTCGATCCCTTCGCGATGTGACGTCGGAATCATTGCGGCGGCACCAGGATGCTCTTCCGCCCTTGATCCTGAAGCGGGCTCGGCACGTGGTGACCGAGAACGAAAGGGTTTTACAGACCGTTCAGGGGTTCCGGGACGGGGACCGGGAAAAGGTGGGGCGCCTTATGGCGGAATCCCACGATTCTCTCCGAGACGATTACGAAGTAAGCTGTCGCGAACTGGATATTCTTGTGGAGTTCGCACGCAACACCCCGGGAGTCCTGGGGGCCCGTATGACCGGCGCGGGATTTGGGGGATGTACCGTCAACCTGATGCCTCGGGGAGTCGTGGACGATTTCGCGGCGCGGGCGCGGGAGGCGTACGGTCGCTTGACGGGTCGCCAGGGCGCGGTGTACGTTTTTTCGGCGGCCGACGGCGCGAAATACTCGAATGACAATCTCGGAATGAGGAGCCGATCGCGGTGCGATCGGCAGAGCAGGTGAGCATTTGACCCTGTACCAGAGGCTACGCCACGGTACAGGGCCTTCGGTAAGTTGAGCAGTAGAGAAAAACGAAATGGGCGGCCCGGCGGCCCGCCCTGAGCAAGCGAAGCGCGTCGAATGGGCCCGCCCTGAGCAAGCGAAGCGCGTCGAACGGGTCACCTGTTCAACTGCTCTACTGCTCAGGTGGACTATAGTTCTATACGTGTCCACGGTGGGGAGGCGGCCCGGTGGGCCGCCGGAGCAATCGACCAATAGAAAATCGAGAATTGACAACGATTGCGGTCCATTTTCGATTTTCAATTCTCGAGGGTATGTGGTTCTATACTTGTCCACGGTGGGGACCCCAGTAGCAGAGTTCCTTGCATGCTCGGAACACGCTACGGGGTGCCCCTGAAGTGTGATTTGCGCAGCAAATCTCTACTTCAAAGTGTACAAGTTCTATACTTGTCCACTGTGGGGAACGACTCGTGAAAAACGTCGTAAAACGACTCAATCCGAGTTTCGCATTCCCCATTTCCAAAGGGGGGTTGGAATGAAGCCCACGTTAATGATCATGGCGGCGGGTATGGGAAGCCGGTTTGGCGGCTTGAAGCAGGTTTCCGGGGTGGGACCCCACAACGCCACTTTGGTGGATTATTCTATTTACGACGCACTTCGCGCCGGATTCGGCAAGGTGGTTTTTATCATCCGGGGGGACATCGAGGGGGACTTCAAGGAGAACGTGGGCCGTAAATGGGAATCGCGCGTCCCCGTGCGTTACGTGTTCCAGGAACTTTCCATGTTGCCGCCGGGTTTCACGGCGCCGCCGGGGCGTGTCAAGCCCTGGGGGACGGCCCACGCCATCTGGGTGGCCCAGGGCGCCGTGAAAGAGCCTTTCGCCGCCTTGAACGCCGACGATTATTATGGGCCCCACAGCTTCCAGGTCATGGCCCGGTACCTGAAGAAGATCAAGAAGAACGACCAGGCTTCTTACGCCATGGTGGGTTTCAAGCTTAAGAACACCCTGTCAGAATTCGGAACCGTGTCGCGGGGTGTTTGCGAAGTGGGGCGGGACGGCTATCTCAAGAAGGTCGTGGAACGGCTCAAGATCGAGAAGGCCGGAAGCAAAATCCGTTATGTCGAGGAAAACGGAAGCAAGATCCCGCTGAAGGGCGTTGAAACGGTGTCCATGAACTTCTGGGGGTTCACGCCCAGGATTTTCGAGCAACTGGACGAGGCATTGGGTCTCTTTTGGGCCGAGAAGGGCCTTGAGGAAAAGGCCGAGATGTTGATCCCTCGCGTGGTGGACGACCTGGTACGGGCCAAGAAGGCGAAGGTCAAGGTGTTGAAGACTCCCGACGCGTGGTTCGGCCTCACGTATCCCGAGGACAAGGCGCGGGTCTACGAGGCGATCCATAAGTTGGTGTTCAAAAAGGCGTATCCCGAGGATTTGTGGGCGTGACGGGCGGCGGTTGAAAAAGGTTGTTCCGCGTCGGTTGTTCGTCACGACAAACGACCCGAAAATTCCAAAGAACGGGCTTAAAAATATGTTCTCTTCCTGCGGTGCGGGGTTCGACAACGAAAAGTACCTCGAAGAGCAGTCCAAGGCCATCCTGGAAAGGGCGGCGCAGTTCAACAACAAACTGTACCTGGAGTTCGGGGGCAAGATCATCTACGACTACCACGCCGCCCGCGTCCTTCCGGGGTTTGATTGCAACGTGAAGATGCGGTTGTTGCAGAAGATCCGCGATCGCGCGGACATCCTGTTGTGCATCCACGCGGGCGATATCGAGAAAAAGAAGGTCCGCGCCGATTTCGGCATCACGTACGATTCGGACGCCCTCAAGCTCATCGACGACCTGCGGCATTGGGGCGTGGAGGTGACCGCGGTGGTCATCACGCGGTTCATGGACCAACCGGCGGTCCTGGCTTTCAAGAACCGGCTTGAACGCCGCGGGGTGATGGTGGCCACTCACCGAACCACGAAAGGGTATCCCACCGACGTGGATCGCATCGTCAGCGAGGAAGGCTACGGGGCCAACACGTTCATCGAGACCCGGAAACCCATCGTGGTGGTCACTGGCCCCGGGCCCGGAAGCGGCAAGTTGGCCACCTGTCTTTCACAGCTTTACCACGAGCACAAACGCGGGACGAGGGCGGGATACGCCAAGTTCGAGACGTTTCCCATCTGGTCGATTCCCCTCAAGCATCCGGTCAACATCGCCTATGAGGCCGCCACGGCCGAGTTGAAGGACCGGAACATGATCGATTCCTTCCATTTGGAGGCCCGCGGCGTGTCCGCCGTGAACTACAACCGGGACATGGAGGTTTTTCCAGTCATCCGCCGCATCCTCGAGAAGATCATGGGGAGCGCGGACGTGTACGTCTCGCCCACGGACATGGGCGTCAACCGCGCCGGTTTCGGGATCGTGGACGACGCCGTGGTGCGCGCCGCCTCCGTCCAGGAGGTGATCCGACGTTTTTTCCGGTACCGTTGCGAGTACGCCTTGGGTTTGGTGGATGAGGCGGCGGTCCAGAGGGTGGAATTACTTCTCAAGGATCTAGGGGTTCAACCCGAGGATCGGCCGGTGGTGACGCCGGCGCGCGAGGCCGCCGAAGCCGCCCAATCGAGGGGAAAGGGCAACAAGGGGGTGTTTTGCGGCGCGGCGCTTCAACTGCCGGATGGGACCATGGTCACCGGTATGAATTCGCCGGATATGCACGCGGCCTCGGCCTTGATCCTCAACGCCATGAAGACCATGGCCCAACTTCCCGAAACCATGCATCTCCTGCCGCCCGAGATCATCCGTTCCATCGGGAAGATGAAAACGGAGATCATGAAGAAGCGCTCGGTCAGCCTCAACCTCGACGAAACCCTGATCGCGCTCGGGATCAGCGCCACCTCGAACCCCGCGGCCCAGGCCGGCATGGAACAGCTTCCAACCTTGAGGGGATGCGACATGCATATCACGCACCTGCCTACCCCCGGCGACGAGGAGGGACTCCGGCGCCTCGGGGTCAACCTGACATGCGATCCTCATTTCACCTCGACGGATCTTTACATCACGTGAGTCAAAGCGACAAAAGGCCGCCAAGATCCTTCCGCGTCCGGCTAGAACCCTTGGGCGGTTTCGCGCGCCGCGGCCGCCAATAACGCCTGTCCTTCCGCCTCGAATCCCCTCGCCATAGCCTCGTATTCCCCGGCGCTTCGGCGGGACAGGGCCTCCGGAGGGGGCGGATACGTCCTGAACCCCAGCGCCGCGCTCCGTCGTTCCGCGGCCTCTCGTGAGGATGGATTGATCCGGAGGCATCGGTCGTAAGAGGCGACCGCCTCGTCCCATTCACCGAGCTTCAACGCGATATTCCCGGACATGTAATGCGCGTCCGCCGAATCAGGGGCGTTTTGGATTTCCTTGGCGCAAAAAACGCGGGCCAGTTCCAGAGCGTTCGACGTGGCGAAATGCAGCGCGAGGTTGAGGTATATCTTTTGCATGCCGGGATAGATCGCCAAGGCCTTCTCGTAGTGCCGGACCGCCTCGGACAGGTTCCCGACGCTCAAAAAGGAATCGCCAGCCGCTTGATGAGGGCGGGCGTAAGCGCGTTGGTAGACCGTCTTGGTGTACTCGGTTTTCGGCAGGTCGGGAACGGCGCGGAGGTTCCTCACGCGGTGGCGAGAGGTGACCGTCTCCACTTGGCCTGACAAGTCCCCGATTCTCACGGGGCCGGGTCCCACCCAGAAGGCCAAGCCGCGGGGCTGGAGGCGGTCCGCGATGTGCGTCAGGCCGTTCATTTCCAGGACGGGCACCTGGTAGGTGTAATAAGCGGAGGAGAATTTGAAACGCCCCGGATCGAGGACGAGGGAAACCGCCTCCGGGAGGCTCGAAAAGGGACCCGGGCTTGTTATCCGGTTTTGGTACTCATCCGTTATTTGACGCAATCCCCAGGATTGATGAAGTTTGTAAAGCGGGATCCAGGACACGTCCTTCCTCCATCCCTGGATCTTCTGTAGGTATTGGCCGGGCATGTCCGCCAAGTCCGAATCGGTCAGGACCAGGGCCTCCCGGGGCAGTTCCTTCAACAGGTTCGTCACGTAGTCTTCCGCCAGGGTGTAACGCGATTTGTCCTGGGTTTTGAAAACCCACGCCCCCCACGCCAAGCACAAGGACAAAAGAACGGCGAGGGAGTACGCCGGCGTTTTGGGCCCGACGGTTTTCAAACGCGCCAAAAAACCCAACAGTCCCACGTATCCAAAAAGCGCTGGAAACGCCTGGGTGGACACGAGGAGGATACCCACCAGGAAAATGGTGTCGGGGGTGTTGAAAAACGCGGTTTGAAGGATCAAGAGGACCAGGGTCGCGTAACCGAAGGATAAAGCCCGGGCCAGGGCCGTATGGCGCTTGAAAAGGATCCAAAGACCCCCGGCCGCGAAAAGGAAGAATCCGGGCCACCAGTACCAGCCCATGACTTCGAGGTATTTTGAAACAAGTCGGAAATACGCCGCCGCGTCCCGCAGGATGAATTCCGTGTCCGGGGCGTCCAGGCGAAACAGGACCGAGACGAAGGAGGAGAAGGTCCTCGGATCGTGCCAATTCGGCGTGGGGGAAAAACAAGCCCGCAAGGGAAGATAAAGATAGGATGAAAAACCCACGAGAACGAACGTGAGCGCCGTGATTGTTTTTTTCAGGTTCCAGGGTGGGCGGATCTGCTTGAAACGAAGACCCAGGAATACCAGCCACAGAACGACCGTCTGCCAATGAACGCCCAATCCGACGGACCAGAAAAAAAGAACCCAAAGGGGTTTGAAACTGGGGCGATCCTTGAGGCATTGCCCCAAAAGCTGCGACAAGCACAGGAGGGAGAAAGCGTAAAGCCCACCCTTGGCGGTGAGGCTTTGCGAGAAAACGGTTTGGTGGAACACGAGCGAAAGGGTGACGACGAGGAGAGCGCCTTCGCGGATCCAGGGCGAGTCGGGAACGGGGAGCCCGACGCGTTTGGGAATTTCACGGCAAGCCCGCAAGAGTAAAAAAACGGCCGTCAACATGAGCGCGGCTGAAAACAGATTCATGCGGAAGGCCACAGTGCCGAAGGGGAGAGCGGTGGCCAGGTGGCCCATCAGGCTGAAGAGCGGATAGCCGGGAGAATGGCAAACGCCGAGGAGTCGCGCGGCGGTGGCTGTTTCACCGCTGTCGTCGGTCATGAGCCCCGGGTTTTGAGCGCGAAGAAGAACCTGCCACAGAAGGAGAAAGCATAGGGCCCAAAGGAAGGGAGGGCTTTGAGGGTGGGAGGATGACGCCGAGGAGGCCGATGGAGTTTCCGAGGGGTTCGTCATGAGGGCATTGTACAAGCGAAGTTCTCCGAACAAGGCGACGTTCTCTTCCTTATAATAAAACCGTCGATGACGGATTCATCAACCGCCGCGACCCCTGGCCCCACCGGGGGCTGACGGCGAATAAAGGCTTGAGACACCATGGCTTTTTGCGTCGAGGCGAGGAACCTGTCGAAGGTCTACGGGGAGGGAGCCGGGAGGATCGAGGCCCTCAAGGACGTGACGTTCAACGTCCCCGTCGGGCAGTTCGTTTCCATCATGGGACCCTCGGGTTGCGGCAAATCCACCCTGCTCCATTTGTTGGGTGGCATGGAAACACCCACCTCGGGTGAGGTTCATCTCTTGGGGGAATCCCTCGCCGCGCTCGACGACGACCGGTTGACTCTTTTACGCCGAGCCTCGATCGGGTTTCTTTTCCAGTTTTTTCAATTATTGCCCACCCTTTCCGCGATCGAGAATGTCGAGATCCCACTTCTTCTGGCCGGCGTTCCCAAGGCCGACGCCGCTTCCTTGGCGGCTGAAATGCTCGAAAAAGTCGGCTTGGGTTCCGTGAGCGCGCGTCGTCCTTCGGAAATGTCCGGTGGGGAACAACAGCGGGTGGCACTGGCCCGGGCTTTGGTTCATCAACCCAAACTGTTGTTGGCGGACGAACCCACCGGAAACCTGGATTCAGTGGCGGGCGCCGCGATCTTGAAACTCCTTCGTGAACTTACCGCGCGGCAGAACCAGACGGTGATCCTGGCCACGCATAGCCGGGAGGCCGCGGATTCCGGAGACACGGTCATCCTGCTTCGGGACGGCCAGGTGACGGGAATCTACCCGGTGGGCCGAGGGACCGGCGTTTGAAAAACAAGGAGTTTTCTTTTGCGTGACTTGATCCCCCTGTTGCTTTTTCGACAGGCGCGCGCGTTCCCCGCGCGGAGACTATGGACCATCCTCGGGATCGGGTTGGCCACCGCCCTGGTGGTGTCGGTGCGCCTGGCCAACCGCGCCGCGCTGGATTCCTTCCGCGATTCCTCGGAAAAGGCCGCGGGGCGTTCCTCCTTGTCGTTGGTTGCCGATGGTCCGGCTTTCGACGAGAAACTTTTGTCGGATCTTTCCTGGACGCGCGGGTGGGGAGAGATGCTTCCGGTGGTCGAGGGGCGTATTTCACAAGCCTCGAATCCGTCGGAACCCCTCGTTCTGCTGGGCCTGGATCTTTTGAAGGACCGCGTCGCGAGGGATTTCGAAATACGCCTGCCCGGCAACCGAAGCCCCAGCCGGGAGGAATGGTTATTGGGGTTGGCTCGACCGGACGCCGTCTTCCTGGCCGCGCGTTACGCGCGGGAACGCGGTTTGGAGGCGGGGAAGGACGCGGTCTTCACGGTCAACGGACTGTCCGTTACGCTTCGTGTCCAGGGTCATTTCTCCGATCGGGGAGCGGGATCGGCTTATGGGGGTCGGATGGCCGTCATGGATATCGCGGCCGCGCAGGCGTTATTGGGTTTGAACGGCCGTTTGAGTCGGTTGGAATGGGTTCTTTCCCCGGGTTCGGATCCTGGAACGTTGGCCGCCAGGATTACAAAAGAGGTGCCACCCGGCTTGCGCGTGGAAAAACCCGAGACGCGGGTTCATCAAGCCGAACGGATGTCGCTGGCTTTTCGCTCGCATCTCACCGCGCTTTCCCTGGCCTCTCTTCTCGTGGGAGCTTTCCTGTTGTACACCACGATCTCCTTTTCCACGCTTCGCCAAGCTTCGGAACTGCGAGTCCTGAGAACCCTGGGAATGAGCCGAAGCGCGCTCGGGGGATGGGTGATGGCGGACGCGGCGATTCTGGTGTTCGCGGGGGTCTTTCTGGGCCTTGGGGTGGGTCGTGTGGCGGCGGTGACGGTCGTCAAGATGTGGGGAGGAACCTGGTCGCGTTTTTGCTTATCCGTGCCGATCACCGCGACGCTTCCGTCCCACCCCGGGGAATGGATTTGGGCCCTGGGCGCGTTTCTTTTCGTCACCCTCTGGGCCGTTCCGGCGGCATGGCAAGCCTTCAGGACCCGGCCCGGGTGGACCGTTCAGTCGGAGAAGAAAGAAGGCGCGTCGACCGGGGTCCGCGGGCTGAGGGTGATGGGGGCCGCATTGGCGCTGGTTCTCGCCGCTTTTTTCTGTCGTGTCCCTCCCTGGCGAGGGCTTCCTTGGGGCGGATATGCCGCGGTGTTTTGCCTCTTATCGGCCTTCGTCGCCCTGACGCCTTATCTTCTCTCGGGGTTTCAACGTCTGACGGGATCCTGGATCGAGCGGATACTCCCCGTGGGAGCCGTTCTGGCCTCCCGTCACCTGCGCTCTGGACTCGACCGGTCCAGTCTGGGCGTGAGCGCGCTATCGGTGGGCGTGGCGTTGATGGTTTCCGCGGCGATTCTGGCGGGGAGTTTGAGGAACACCGTGCGGGATTGGGCCGCGGAAACCTATCGAGCGGATCTCTACGTCCAGGCGGGAGCGTTCCCGGGAGGGCTCGACGCTGTTTTGCCTCCCTCCTTGGCGGAGGCGGTGAGGATTCTTCCGGGAGTGGCGGCCGTGGAGGGAACCCGGTCTTTTTCCGCGCGGGCCGGGGAAGAGACCATACGCGTGAGCGCCCGTGACGTTAAAATCGCGGCCGAATACGATCGCCTGCCGTTTTTGGACGGCGTGAATGCCGCGAGCGCGCTCCCGCGTTTGGCCGGACGTCTCTCCGCGGTGGTTTCCGAGCCGCTGGCGTGGAAGTTCCGCTTGAGGCCCGGAGATTCCTTCACGCTGAAGACCCCGGTGGGGTCGGTCCCGTTTGAAATCATGGGCGTTTATCAGGACTTCACCGATGAGCGGGGAACGTTGCTGATGGATCGAGGCACCCATCTTTCCTTGTTCGGTGACTCCTCCATCAACCGTTTGGGGGTCTATTTGGAACCAGGTCAGTCGCGGGACGCGCTTCGGAAGGCCGTTCAATCGGCGGGAGGGAGCGCGGGGGATTTTCGGGTCCTCACCCAAGACGATCTTCGCCAGGAAGCCCTTCGCACGTTCGCCTGGACCCGTCTCCTCGCGCTTCTCATGGCGTTCATCGCCGTGGCCGCGGCGGTTTTGGCAATCCTGACCGCGCTCACCTTCCTGTTGTTGGAGCGGGCGCCCGAGACCGGGATTCTTCGCTACCTGGGGGCCGCCCGGTCGCAAGTCCGTAACGTGGTGTTGTGGGAGGCGGGGTTCCTCGCCTGCGCGGGATGCGCCTTGGGATGCTTGATGGGATGGGTGTTGTCTTGGGTATGGGTGGGCGTTCTCTGCCCTCAAACTTTCGGGTGGATCCCCCGTTACGCGCCGCCCTGGGGATGGATAGGGGTGGCTTTGGCGGGGGTGGGGTTTACGGCTTTTTGGGCGGGATGCTTTCCGGCACGGGCCGCCTCGAATTCGCAGTCTTTGAGGATCCTGAACCGTGAATAAAACCGCGAGAACCTTCCGAAGGTCGCTGGTGGCGTGCCTGGGCGTTTGCGCGATCCAGGTTTCTTTCGCGGCGTCGTTGTTCGAGGCGGTTCGACCGGGTTATGCCTGGCGTTTCCCCCAGGATCACGGGGCGCATAAAACCGTCCGGGCCGAAAGGTGGTCCTATCGGGCGCATCTGAGGACGGAACCGGGAGAGGTTTTCGACGTCCAAGTGACTTTTTTTCGATGGGGTCTTAAGCCGAGTCCCGAGACGCGATCCTCCTTCGAACCCACTCACCTGTACTTCGCCCATTTCGGCGTGAGCGACTCCGCGAAGGGGATTTTTTGGCGCGCTGAAAAAGCCAATCGGCCGGGACCCGGTCTCGCGGGCTCGCAAGAGGGGCGTCTCGAGGTTTGGAACGAGGATTGGCGCGCGGTTTACGAACCGCCCGGCCACCATGTGAAGGCGTCCGGGGACCGTTATAGTCTCGACTTGAAAGTGGCGTCGGCCCAACCGCCTATCCGGCACGGCCAAGGCGGATGGGTCGAAAGGGGGCCCTTGGCGGCCTCCTTGTCCTATTCCCTTCCCGGTCTTCGCGCCGAGGGAGTTCTGCGCGTGGACGGAACGGACAAGCCAGTGACCGGTGAGGCCTGGATGGACCACGAGTTTTTCACGGCCGGGCTCGCCGAGGGCGTGGCGGGTTGGGATCGCATGGGATTTCGCCTTTCCGATGGTTCGCGATTGATGTTGTATCGTTTGAGGTTGAGCGACAACACCACGGACGGGTTTTCATGGGGGACCTGGGTGGAACGGGATGGAAAGACGAGCCATTTGGTCCAGAAGGATTTTCAACTCGAATCCCTTCGATCCTGGAAAAGCCCCCGAACGGGGGCCGAGTATCCCGTCAGTTGGAAGGTGTCCTTGCCTTCGCGGGAGCTCATATTCGAGGTTGGCGCGCCCTTCGAGAATCATGAATGGGTTCCGGAAAAATCCACTCAAGGGGTTTATTGGGAAGGCCCCTTGGGGGGGACGGGCGCTCGGAAGGGTCGGCCGGTGACCGCCCAAGGTTTCCTGGAAATGACGGGATACGATGGGAAGCTTTTGGAGTTTTAGTGCCTGTTCTGATTATGTGGATAAGAATCTATCGATAGAGAAGCCGGGTCCTACTCTTCTACCCTTCGACTAGCCCCTATTTGTAACTTAGATGCAGGGGATGCAAGGGATACGGCGAAACATGGGGGCCTGAGGCGCGCTCCTTCGGAGCGCTTTTAAAGAGCCTGTCGCCATATTCGCAAACATTCCCGTGTAACCTTTGCTCTTCTGGCTCCGGGCTCTTTTCGCGGCTTTCTACGTTCGCCGCTCCTCAGGTACTCTCAGGCCCTACCCCTTCCTACCAATACACTCTCCACGAACAGCTACAAAGCTCCTTAAGATTGTTCGTTCGTAGCGTCAGGGGATGCGGCAAAGACACGGGGCATGAGGCGCTCCTTGACGGCTGGAGCGAGCCTCCCGCATCTTCCGCCCGACTTCGCCTGTCCGATGGATGCGCGCATACAGGAAAAAGGCCGGTTTTAAGGCGGTGGAATGTGGTTTGGCGTGGGGGCCGGTCTCAGGCGTAAATCGTGGCGAGTTCGCGCGTTTCAGGAGGCGGGGTGGTCTCCGGCCCCGGATACCAACCCTCATTCATCCGAAGGGTCGGGGGAGGGCCTTCGACCCGTCCCAAGTAGACCAAATCGGCTAGCGACCAGTTTTTCAGTCGCAAGCAGGTCGCCAGGGCCTCGTCGGAATTCTCCGCCTCCACGGCGAAGAATTCCCAATCCCGCGCTTGAAGAAACACGTAAACATGCGATTTGGACATGTCGTCTCCTTGCGCCGGCGGTGATACCAAAGTATAACGCTTGTCACGCTATATTGCACGTGGTATTTAAGCTCGAGCGGTTTCATCCTGCTCTGCATGGAAGACCACAAGCATTACGGTGAAATGTTCCGGGAGTTGGGAAACCGCTATAAACGGCTTCGAATTTCACGCGGTTTGGTGCAGGAAGACGCGATGGAATATGGCTTTTCAGTGCGTCATTACCAGCAATTGGAAGCGGGGCGCGCGCACAACCTGAAAACCCTTTTCCGCCTGGCGCAAATGCTGGACGTATCCCCCGAAGAACTGATCAAAGGCCTCGGTCCGAAACGGCTCAAATCTAAAAAGAAAACCCGCTGAATAACTGAGACCGGGTTAAATCATAGGTTTATTTGTCGGTGATGGCGTCGGAAGCGTTTTCATCAACTCGAGGTATTCCCTCACGCCTCCCAGGATCCTCTGAACCTCTTCGTCGGTGACTTGTCGAATGACTCGGCCGGGCACGCCCAGGACCAGGGATCGCGGTGGGATAACCCGGCCTTCCCCCACCAGGGCTCCCGCTCCGATCACGCATTCGTCACCCACCACGGCGCCAGTGAGAATCGTGGAATGGATCCCCACCAGGCAACGGGCGCCTATCGTGCAGGCGTGCACACAGGCCAAGTGGCCCACGACGCAATCCTCGCCGATGGTGACGGGCCCGTCCCGGTCGATGTGAAGGACGCAACCGTCCTGGATGCTGGTGCGGCGTCCCACGTGGATGGGCGCCAGTTCGGCGCGAAGGACGGCGCAAGGCCAGACGCTCACCTCCTCGTCCAGGAACACGTCGCCGACAAGCACGGCAGTTTCGTGAACGCGGGCGGTGGGCGCCATGCGAGGTTGATGGCCCTTATAGGCTTGGAGCATGGATCATCCTGCCTTTCGAGAAATTCTATCCACATTCCTTCGGACATTCCCGGAAGGATTCGTGTCACCATCGTATTTTGTCAAAGTTCGCGCGATGGAAGGGGGAAGGGCGTATTTTTTTTGAAGGCCGCGTGTTTCCGGGCCGGATCGGCCGAAACGCCCAAGACCACGGCGTCTTTTTGCAGGAGGGGAAGCCAGTTGTCGCGGAAATCGCAGGCCTCCCGCGCGCAACCCGGGGTCATGTCCTTCGGGTAGAAATAAAGGATGACACTCTTTCGGCGAAAATCTCTCAGCGAAATTTTCCTGCCCTCGTCGCTCGAAAGTGCGAAATCAGGGGCTGGATTCATTTCTATAAAACAGCCACTTTAATCTTGTAATATATTAAACATCCAAAACAGCCATAAATGTCCTTTGCGAGTGTTGTTTGTTACTATCTTTGTTATACAAAACTCATATTAACGGCCTAATTATTGATTTTTACTCTTTTTTGTTGCGTATTACCGGTACAAGTACTATATATGTTTATGCAGGCAAACAATAGTTTTAAACGGTGGTTAACGGGTAGTTCGAAAGGAGCCTGTCATGAGCTTCTACTTTTCCCTCTATCAGATCATTGATGCGGTGGAACGACTGGGGAAGGACATTCAAAACCTCTCCTCCAAAACCCTCCGTATCAGCCCCCGGGACGCCCGAGCCAACCGCGAACTGCTCGACCAATGCCAGATGAAGCTTTCCGAGGTTGAAAAGGTCCTGAACAACAAGACCCATATCAGCAAGATATCCCTTCGGAAAGCCGCCCTCCTTTACCAGGTGGTTCTGATCTGCTTCCGCCGCATCGAGAGGCTTTCGGCGGCGGCGGGGTTGGCGAAACCCTCGGACGCGTCCAATCTTTGGGTTCTCCAGGCCGCGGCGCAGAAGCATTACCAGACCTTGGTCAAGGTTCTCAAGGAACAAACTGGAATCGCTCCCTCCGTGCCGCTTGAGGCCGAATCCGTGGCGGATTTGCCGTCGGCTCTCAAACGCGAGTTTGAGGATCAGGGAGAGATCCTCAAACACCTGGACCGCGCGGTCGAGGTTTTCGGCGAGGAAGAGGGTTTGCTCGACAGCCTGATGGGCATCCGCAAGGAACTCCAGGATCTGCGGAAGCGCCAGCGGCAGTTCTCGAGCGCCATCGCGGGATCCCTTTCGGTGACGGTTACGGCCCCCCTCCCGCCCTCGGGGCCTCCCCATCCTGTTCCGAGGGCCGTCAACGCTTGAGGGACAAACGTGGAATCACGTTTTTCGTACCAAGCCGACGGGGTGAAAACCCCGTCGGCCAAACCTCGTCCATTTGATAAGATCCTCTTATGAGCCCTCGACGCGCGCGTCCTCCCGCCCTTTACATGAAGGCGCGTTTTTTAAGAAGCGTTCTGGAAGGCCTGCCCGCCTCCCTCAAGGTCATTGATCGCGAGCGGCGACTGGTCTACACCAACGGAAAAGCTCGACGCATGCCTTTCTCCCCCCTGGATGATTTGCGGGGAAGGCAATGCCACATGGCTTTTTTCGGCAATCCTCGTAAATGCCTTTACTGCCCGATGGAAGTGGTTTTCAAGGACGGGGTTCCCCATTCCGTCACCGTCAGCATGCTCGTGGACGGTGTCGAGCGTGAGTACGAAATCGCGGCCTATCCCTTGAAGGACGAGGACGGCGTGACGGTTTACGCCGCCGAGGTCGTGAAGGATGTGACGCCGTATTCAAAGGGCGTGGCGTTTGAGCGGAAGGTGGGGAAGCTTTTCACCCAGGATCTCTCTCTTAGCCAGCTTTTCGACCACATGGTGCGATGGGCGCCCTTGACAGACCCGGTGTGGATCGAGGGGGAGCGTGGAACGGGCAAGAAAATGGTGGCCCAATCCTTGCACCAAATGGGGGGCCGTCCGGGGCCGTTCCACGTATTCCATTGTTACGAGGGGACGCCGGACGGGAACGGAGAGGGTTTGTTCGGCGCGGGGGCCGCGTGGGATCAAGCCCGCGGGGGCACCTTATACATAGAGGAGGTTGTGAATCTCGGCGAGAAAACCCAACGCGAGCTTCTGCGACGACTCAATCAAAAAGGTGGGGAGTCCCCCCCAAGGGTGATCGTGGCCACTCGAACGGATATCCGGGCAAAAACCAAAGAGGGTCTCATCCACGAGGACATGTACAAGCTTTTCTCGGTCCGACTCTTGCGAATTCCCCCCTTGAGGGAAAGACGCAGGGATCTCCCCGTGTTGGCTCAGCATTTCATCGACGCGGCGCGCGCGAGAAACGGGTCCAAGGCCGAACGTTTGGGCCCCCACGCCTTGAGTGAACTGTTGCGCTATGACTGGCCCGGGAATATGCGCGAACTGGAAACGAGGCTGGAAGGAGCCTGTCTGTTGTCCGAGGGGCCGGAAATTGCGACATTGAACCTTCAGGTTCCCGAGGAAAAGACTGAAAAGCTTCAGGATCAAATCGCCCGCCTGGAGAAGACCTGCCTGACGGACGCCTTGTGCAAGGCGGGAGGACGCCTCGACAAAACCGCGGCCTTGACGGGGCTCAACCTTAAAACGCTCCAACGAAAACTGAAAAAGCACGGCTTGAAGCCACGCCGCTACAAATCGCCCGATACGTAAAAGGGGCACGCGCTTTCGCGAGAGTCGACATGGCTCGCCATTGGGTCGGGGTTTCAATTTTTTCGTTCGGCGTCAATGCCTCCTCCTCGCGGCGAGGGGGTGCCGAGGGCAGGGCGAGGGGGACTTTCAGGGCGTTTCCTTGATTCCCATTCCTCGGGCAGTTAAACTGCTGTTTCGCGCGATGGCCTTGAGTTCCAAACCTTCCCGTTGAAGGAAACACTCTCAACTTCATGGTTCAAGTGTTTTGAAAGGGGATTTTTTCGTGTCCACTCCGAATTCCACGCCGCCCGCCGGGGAAAAGATCACATTGTCGGGCGGGGTTTTGAACGTCCCCGACAAGCCCGTCGCCCCCTTCATCGAGGGGGACGGCACGGGGCCCGACATCTGGCGCGCCGCGGTGCGGGTGTTCGACGCGGCCGTGGCGAAGGCCTACGGCGGTCGCCGGAAGGTCGCGTGGCTCGAGGTGTTCGCGGGTGAGACCGCTTTCAAGAAATCCGGCAACTGGCTTCCCGATGAGACTGTGCGGGCTTTCAAGGATTACCGGGTGGGAATCAAGGGCCCGCTGACCACGCCGATCGGCAAGGGGATCCGGTCCCTCAACGTCGCCTTGCGGCAGATGCTGGACCTCTACGTGTGCCTCCGGCCCGTTCGCTATTTCCAAGGCGTACCCTCTCCCGTCAAGCGTCCCGAGAAGGTGGACATGGTGATCTTTCGGGAGAACACCGAGGACATCTACGCGGGCATCGAGTGGCCCGCGGGGTCGCCCGAGGCGAAAAAGGTCATCGAGTTTCTCCAGAAGGAGATGAAGGTCGAAAAGATCCGGTTCCCCGAGACTTCCGGCATCGGCGTCAAGCCCGTCTCGAGGGAAGGCACCGAGCGCTTGGTCAGGTCCGCCCTCGATTACGCCGTCGCGAACAAACGCAAGAGCGTGACGTTCGTCCACAAGGGCAACATCCAGAAGTTCACCGAGGGC
>CAZSKE010000004.1:0-2325 GCA_964607325.1 uncultured bacterium
ATGGTTTCTTAGGGCGTGATATTGGGCAGAAAGAATTTGAAGACCGCGCAGGGGCCGTCCGGCGCGCCCTCGGCCCAGATATGACCGCTGTGGGCCTCTACGATGCGTTTGGACACCGACAAACCCAATCCCGTGCCGCTCGCGCGTTGTGTGGAGACGCTTTCCATGAGGTGGAATTTGTTGAAGATGCGGTCTCGCTCGGCTTCGGGGATGCCGACACCCGTGTCTTTCACCGAGAAGAGCCAACCGGATTGCTGACCCTCTTTTGATGGTTGCGCGGACAAAACGATCGTTCCGCCGGAAGGCGTGAATTTCACGGAGTTTTCCAGGAGATGCGAGAGGACCCGGATGATCTTGGCCGAATCCAGTAGCGTTTCCCCCGGGGAGAACTCCTTCGAGATATGGATGCCTTTCATTGACGGCATGGGGGACAGGTCCTCGATGGCCTCGTTCAAGAGTTTCTCGATGGAGATTTCCTGATAATCCAGGGGAACCGAGCCGGGATCCAGGCGCGACATATCCAGCAGGTCGTCCACCATTCCACTCAGCCGCTGGGCGTTCTTGTCCGCGGCTTCCAGGGCGTCCCGTTGTCCCTGCTGTAACGGCCCGAGGCCTTCCATCTTGAGAAGCTTGAGATAGCCCACGATGGCGGTGAGGGGTGAGCGGAGATCCCCGGTGACGGAGGAAAGAAACTCCTCCTTCAACCGATCGGCCTGCGCGAGGCGTTCGTTGTCTTGGCGGAGTCTCTGCAGGAGATACGCGATCTCCCGGTCTCGGTCCTTGAGACCGGTCTGGTCCTCGATCGCCAGCAAACGCGCTTTGTGGTTACGGGTCACAAAGGGGTGACCGTGAAGGGACACGGGAAAAACGGTTCCATCCGGTCTCAACCCGGAGGCTTCGAAAGTCCCCGTGACGGGGGATAACTCGCGTTTTAAAAGGGTTTCCCGCGAATCGGGGGAGAAAAGAGAAACCAGTTCCAGGCCGGTCAACTCCAACGTTCCGCGCCCGAACAACATCGCCGCGGCCGGATTGGCTTCCAGAATGGACCCGTCCGCGTGGATCAGGACCGCCTCGGAGGACGTCTCGAACAGGTTGCGAAACCTTTGCTCGCTTTCGTAAGCCAGTTCCAGGGTGTTCTTGTGCTGAAGGACGCCTTCCAGGGAGCGATTCAACACGAAAGCGTTCACTTGGGCGCGCGGCAGGCAATCGGAAGCCCCGGCGTTCAGAATCTCATCCACGGAGTCGGGGTCGTTTTTACCCGTGAGGACTATCTGCGGGATGGCGATATTCTTACGATGGGTTTCCCGGAGGAAGGTCAGGGCGAACTTGTCCCCGGGCCGATCGTCCAGCAGAACAAGATCAAAGTTTCCGGATAAGGCCGCTTCTTGACTGCGGGTCGGATCGGGTTCCCAGACGATCGTCAACCCATCCGGTCGCGCCTTGTGAAGGATTTCCGCGACCAGACGGAAGTCCTCGCCGTCCGAAAGGGCCGCGAGGACGCGGAGCACCGTGTTCTCGAAAAAAGCTGAGCTCATTTTTCACGCTCCGATAGGGGACCGGCGCCTTAACTTTTGCGCTGAATGAGAGGCAGGACCACGATGAGGGTGGTGCCCTCGCCATGGATGGAACGGGCCGAGATGGTTCCGCCGTGGCGCTCCGCCACGCGGCGGCAAATAAGAAGCCCCAAACCCGCCCCCGGGCGGGTATGGAGGATTTCGGCCGTGGGCGGGAGAAAGAGCGTGTCGGTTTCCTCCTCAGGAAGACCTTGTCCGTTGTCCTCCACCTCCAACTGGCACCAACCGGGCGACACACTGCGTTCCGGCGCGCGGATGACGGCGCCTCGGACCTTGACGACCATGGGACGTCCCGGGACGGGATGATGCAAGGCGTTGCCCAGAAGGTGGCGGAAGAGCAGGCGAAGAAGGTCCGCATCGGCCTCCAAAACCGGCAATTCCCCTATTTCCAACTGGGCGGCTGTCTGGTCGAAAAGGGGTTTCATTTCCTCGGCGGCGTCCTTGAGGGACTGGGAAAGGTCGAGAGCGGTGCAATGAAGATCCCGCGCCACCGCGACCTGGTATTCAAACCAACGTTCCAACCGGATACCCGCGTCGCCCGCGGCTTCCTGAAGGCTGTCGAGATGCGCGAGGCCCTCGGGGTTGATGGCCCATCCGGCCCTTTCCTTGAGTCCCGCGGCGTGCCGGTGGATTTTATCCACGTCTTCTAACAGGCGGCCCACGGCGGGACCGGCGGCTTGGAGAATTTCCCTTTGGGATTGCTCGAGTTTTAGCAGGTAGGTTCTTGTCGCTTGTTCCTCCCGGGTTTTAA
>CAZSKE010000004.1:2335-8600 GCA_964607325.1 uncultured bacterium
TAACGGCAAGATCCCGGAGAAACATCGTGGTTCCCGGTGATTTCCCCTCCACGGCGGGGAGCGGAGAGAGGCAGACCAGCAACTCGATCTCGCCACCGTCGCCGCGGGACAAGTTGATGGGTTCGTCTTCCACGCGCTCCCGCGAGGATCGTTCGAGAAGGGATTCCCAGGGGCCCCGCCAAGCCTCGGAGGCCAACTCGGTAATCTTTTTCCCGACGCATTCCGAAGTGGGGCGCGCCAAGAGCTTGGCCGTCGCCGCGTTGGTTTTCACCACGGTTCCGTCGGGCGCAAGGGACATCAGGGCGGCTCCGGACGCCTCGATGACCGCGGCCCAGTTTTCGGGCGAGGAGGCGGTCATTTCACGTTGCGCGGACCATAACATTCCGCCGTAACCGATCTTTCGGCCCGTCGGGTCTTTCAGCGAGGCCAACAAACCTTTGAAGGCCTCGTCGGAACCCGCCCGCCAGGTGATCGGGGCCAGGCCGACTTGGAGGGCTTTTTCCCTCGCCTCGTGCCAGTCTCCCGGCTCGGGGGTGATTTCCTCGATGGATTTTCCCATGGCGTCCCAAGGGGACAACCCCAGACCGGCCAACGCGCCGCCGCCCGCAAAAGTAACGTGGCCGTCCGTGTCGGCCAACAGGAAAGCCTCGGGCGCGGCCTCTAGGAGCGACACGAGCGAATCCATGCGATCCCGGGACGAGCGCTGGGAGCGCTCGCTTTCGGTCACGTCAAAAGCCGCGCCCACACATCCCGTGATCTTGTTTTCCGCGTCCTTTTGGGGAGACAGAGACACCTTCCAAACAAGTCCCGAAACCTCGTCCAGAAGGGTTTGGGATTCACCGGCCAGAGTCGTTTTCAACGGTTCGGCGGAGCGGAGAAGTCCGCGGTTGGTTTCGCCGACTTTCTTTCCCACCAGTTCGCCTGGGGCGAGGCCCAGCTTGAGCAGATCCCGGCCCTCGAGAAGGCGGTAGATCCCCTCGGTGTCCACGGTGAATAAAACGCCGGGAACGGCCGCGAGGGCTTTTTCCAGCCGTTCGCGCTCGTCGTGATCGCGCCTCGCCTCCTCGCGGGCTTTTTCCAGACCCTCACGAGCCTCCTGGGTCAGCTGATGGGATTCCTGTTTGAGTTTCTCGTCGCGGGCGGCTAGTTCCTCCTTGAGGATCCGGTCGCGGTCGGCGAGTTCTTGCTTGAGCTTTTCGTTCAGGGCGAGCCGCTCCTCCTCGACCTTCTGGGCGTTTTCCTTCAGGTTCAAGGTATCCGCGAGGAGTTTTCCGATTCGCTCGGCTTGCTCGGAGATGGTCTTGCGGGATTCTTCCCGTAATTTCTCGTCGCGGATCACAAGGTCGGTGGTCTCGCGTTTCAGGATCTTTTCCCGCGCGTGGGCGGCCTCCAGTAGTTCCTCCAGCTCCATCACCTTGTCGCGTTGCAGTTTTTCGCCATGGAGGTCTTTCAGGACCGCGAGCAGGTAGTCCTGTTCCGCCAACACGAGGTGCCGGAGGTTGACCTGGAAATCCGTGCGGCGTCCTCGGGCGTCGGGAGACGCCCAATCGAATGTCTGGGGGCCGTGATTGATGGCTTTTTCGAAATGGGAAAGAAGCTTTTCACGAGTGTTCGGTTCCGCCCCGGGATAAAGAGGATCGGGCCGTCCTTCCAAGATGGCTTCGGGACTGCATCCGAACATCAAACCGGCGGCTTCAGTGGCTTCCACCACCCGGCCCGATTCGGGGTCCAACAGCAAGGCGGGGGCGGCCGCGGGCCCGAAAAGGCCGCGCATGCGATCCAGGTCCGAGGCGGCTTCGCGGTGCTTGGATTGGAGTTCTCCCACGTCCTGAAAGACACCCACCACGCGAGGCAGTCCGCCGACGAGGCCTCTTCGAAAGGAAGCGCGCGTGAACCTTTCGTTACCGGTGCGGTGGCGTACCCGCATCCAGCCCTCCGAGGCGCCTTCCCGGCCTGCTTTCTGGATGAGGCGGATGGCGTCGCCGCTGGGCGCGGAAGGATCGAAGGGGAAAAGAGGCGTGGCGTCTCCCGATAAGAGTTGACCGCGGGGATATCCTGTCAGATCGAGGAAACGATCGTTGACGCCGCTGAGCGAACCCGTTTCCGGGTCGAAGACCGCTAAACCGTCATCCACGCGGTTAAGAATTTCAAGGGAATCCTGGGCGGTCAAGGTTTTCTCGTCCCGCTCCCGTTGAAGTTTCGTGGTTTCGGAACGGGAATGGAGGGCTCCCAGGATGATGAAAAGGAGAGCCAGGGCGGTGCCCACGGCTGCGGTGATCCCCTGCATGCGGTTCTCGTGAGCCTCCAATCCCAATGCCTGTCGGCGCGCTTGCACCTCCGCCTCGGCCAGGTTCTTCAGAACCGCTCTTGCCAAGTCGCCCAACTGGCGCACCTTGGGCAAGGGGAGCGGAGGCGTTTTGCCTGAAGACGGGGCGGATTTCGGCGTGGCGGTCGGGACGGGTTTCTTGGACGGAGGGCCTTGTTTCGCCGGCCCCGTCTTATGGAGAGGGACCAGCGTGACGGCTTTCATGGAAGGCGCGCCCGAACCCGTTTCGCCTGGCAGGCGGAGGGCCAACGCGTCGTCCAAGAGCCCCGTGAGGAGCTCCAGACGTTGCCGTTCCACGGTGGAAGCGGAGAGAAGGGGAGAAAGCCGGTCTCTTTCCGCCCGGGCGAGCTGCAAGGCGGATCGAGCTTCCTCCAGAAGCTCTTTTCCCTCGCCGGCCGCGAATCCGAATCTACCGCGTTCCGATTCCGCCACTCGCGAGGCGATGTCCTCCAGGGACGATAAGGCGTCGGAAGCGCGCTGGGCTTCCTGGGCCCATCGATCGCGACGCACTCGGTGCTCGTTGGAAAGGTACCACCCGGCGATCACGAAGAACGCGGCCGCCATGAGGAAGAGCAAGGTTCGGTTGAATCGCGGTTGTTTCATGAGCGCTTCCGGGTTTGATTCACCATTGTGGATTCGCGGAGAGAAGTCCCCAGGCCGCGCTTCCGTCCAAGGGGCGGGCGAAGTAGAACCCTTGCGCGTAGGTACAGCCCCATTCGCGCACCTTGTCGAGGTGAACCTTGCCCTCGACGCCCTCGGCGACAACGGGAATTCGAAGGTTCCGCGCTTTCGCCACGATATCCCTCGCCTTGTTCGAGGCTTCTTTTCCATGGGAGGCGGCCGCCACCACGTTGCGGTCCACCTTGAGGAAGGAAACGGGAAGTCTCGGGATCACCGAGAAAAAGGAAGGGTCGGAACCGAAATCGTCGATCGCCCAACGGACCCCAAGCTTGACCAGTCGCGCCATGGCGGTGGCCGCCACGGCGGTATCCTTCTTGATCGCCGTTTCGGTGAGCTCCAGCACGAGATGATCGGCGGGAAAACCCGTCAACGCCAGGGCTTTTTGCACGGCGGCGGGGAGCGCCGGGGAAGCCAGGTGGGTTTCACAGATGTTGATGCTGAGAAGAAGAGGTTGAGCGCGACGGAATTGCTTGTTCCAATCTTGCGATTTTCGGCAAGCCACCGACATCACCTGGGTCTCGATGGCCGATAACATGTTTTCCTCGGAGGCCACTTGCAGGAACTCATCCGGCTGGACGACTTGCTCGTCGGAGAGGCGTTTCCATCGAACCAAGGCCTCGAAACCGAACAGATTCCCGGTTTCCAACGAAACCCAGGGGAGGTATTGGACGCGGAAGTCCTCCCGCTGAAGGGCCTCGCGCAAGTGGGCGGCCAGAGTTTTTCTCGCTTCGGGATCGAGCTCGCGGTGACGACTCGTGGTGACGACCGTGGGCTGGGCGGCCGCGTGCCCCTGTCGGGCGGCTTCGGCCGCGGAGAGGACGGCTTCCGCGTCGGGATGGGAGGCGTCCCCGATGGCGATGCCCGCTTGGATGGAAACGTAAACTTCCTGATCCTCCAAAAGATAGGCGTGTCCGGCGGCCAAGCGAAGGCGTTCCAGGACGATTTCACAGTCTTTGGGATCCTGGATGCGTCCCAACACGGCAGCGAACTCACTGCCGCCCACGCGTCCCAGGGTATCGCAGGCGCGTAATCCTTTGTGGAGGGCTTGGGAGGCCAAGGCCAGCACGGGTTCCAAAGCTTCCCAAGAGCCCGGGACGCCTCCGGGAAGAACGGGGCGGACCTCCAAGCTGATCACGGCGAACAACTCGGTGGGATGACGTTTGTGATGCGCCAACACGGTCCAGGAACAAGGCGCAGTTGGGAATGCCTGTCAGGGAATCACGGAAAGCGTCGCGGAGTATGTGTCTTTCCGCCAGCTTCCGCTCGGTGATGTCGTTTTGGGAACCGGAAAGCCGAACCGCGCGTCCCTCCGCGTCCCGGGTGGCCAAGCCCCGGCAATGCATCCAACGGATACTGCCGTCGCGGTGGGTCAGACGGTATTCGACGTCCAGTGTGTTCGAAAGCCCCTCGAGGTGTGCCGCAATGGCCGACCGAACGCTGTCGCGATCGGCGTCGTCCAGGAGCTTGTACCACTCGTCGGGATCCCCTGAAAGATCCTCGTTATCGTAGCCGACCTGGGATTTCCAAAGCGGTGAAAACCATATGCGGTTCGTGAGCAGGTCCCAATCCCAGAGGCCCTCCAGGGAATGAAGGGCGTCCAGCAATCGGGTGAGATTGGGTTCTGGTTTTTGGTTCATGAGGGCGAAACCGGTGTCGATTCACTCGTTCTGGAGCGATTTTTACGTTTTCAAGACCTACTATGATAGCAGAAGAGAGGTTTCCAAGTCTCGGCTACTCCAAAGGATGTAACCGCTTCAAGCCCCGTAATCCCGCTTTATTTCGCTCCCTGGATTGGAAACCCATCGAAAGTTTTTCCAAGAATCGGGAAAAGAGAATAGGTCGCAATAGTCGCTGTCGGTTCTCGGTTTTCCCGCACTCGTTTGCTCCGCCGGTCACCCCGCGATCCTCTCCTCGGAGGGAGCGAAGGGGACGATCAGCGCAAGCCGTATAAGGCGCTGAACTTCGACTCCAAGTGGCGCAGGAAGGGTTCCGGCGAGAGCGGGATCCCCGTGGCTTTGAGGCAAAGCTCCCCGGCCGAAAACGAGCGTCCGTGACGATGGATGTTCTCGGCCAACCAATCCTTGAGGGGGCGGAACCCGCCCATCGCGAAGGCCTCGTCCGGGTTTCCCAAGGCTTTTCGGGCGGCCTCGAAAAATTGCGCCGCGTAAAGATTGCCCAAGGTGTAGGTGGGGAAGTATCCCAAACTTCCGTGACTCCAATGCACGTCCTGCAGACAACCGGAGGCGTCATCCGGAGGCCGGATGCCCAGGTATTTTTCCATTCCGGCGTTCCAGGCTTCCGGCACATCCCTCGCTTTGAGGTCGCCTGTCAAGAGACGCTTTTCCAGGTCGAACCTCAGTCCGATGTGAAGGTTGTAGGTCACCTCGTCGGATTCGGTGCGAATCGGCGTGGGCTCGGATCGATTCACCGCGAAGACGAAATCTTTTTCGGACACCCCGTCAAAAACGCCGGAAAAAACGTTTTTCAAGCGGGGAAAGAAGTAAGACCAGAAGGAGGGGCTTCGGCCCACGAGATTTTCCCAGAGGCGGGATTGGGATTCATGAATGCCGAGGGAGGTCGCCGCCCCGCGGGGTGTGCCATCCAAGTCGCCCTTCGGGAGTCCCTGGTCGTAGATCCCGTGGCCCGCCTCGTGGAGAGTCGAGAAGAAAGCGTTGGAAAAATCTTTTTCGTCGAAGCGGGTGGTCAGGCGCACGTCGTGGGGACCCAGCCCCGTGGTGAACGGGTGGGCCGAGACATCGAGGCGGCCCCGCGTGAAGTCGAAACCGATGGATTCCGCCAAAAGACGGCAGAAGGATTTCTGGCCTTCCACCGGGCAGGGGCGTCGCAGGATCGAGAGGTCGGGCCTGAGGGTGGACTCCCGGATCCGCCGCGAAAGCGCCGAAAGCCTTTCCAGGAGCGGGGGGAATAACGCGTCCAACTCGGCGACGCGAAGACCCGGCTCGTAATCCTCCAGGAGCGCGTCGTAGGGATGCTCTTTCCAACCGTAGCAATCGGCCTGGCGCCGGGTCAAGGAGATGATTTTCTCGAGCCAAGGGAGAAAGAGTTTGAAGCTCTTGCCGGCCCGGGCCTCCACCCACGCCACTTGCGCCTCGGAGGAAACACGGGCGAACTCCTCCACGAGATCCCGCGGAAGCTTACGGGCCCGCTCGTAATCGCGGTTCCATTCCCGCAGGTTGACCGTCTCGTCGCGATCGGGGTCGTCGCTTCCCGAGTTGTGAGCCAAAACGCTATTGGCCA
>CAZSKE010000004.1:8610-17362 GCA_964607325.1 uncultured bacterium
TTCTACTCTTTCTTTGATGGACGCGGGTGTGCCGATCAAGCGGCCGGTTTCCGGCGAGGTGAACTTCTCGTGCGACATTCCCGAAAGCAAAGCGAGTTGGGCGCCCCGATGCGGGGCGTTCCGGGCGGGCATGCCGGTTTCCTGGTCCCAGCCGAGAACTCCGGCGGTGGTGCCGAGGAGATGGATCTCCCGCATGCGTCGGGCGAGTTCGGCATAGGCTTCTTCAGACGTCATGACAGCCCCCTGAACAAAAGATCACGGGCCGCGGAGAGCGCGGAACGGTTTGGCGGGTGTTCGGCTATCCGCGAGGTCTCCACGCTTGTCATCGGCGCGCTCACAGGCGGTCGTTTCCTCGAGCGGCCCCGCGGAGCCAAGTTAACCCATCACGTCGCGTAAAACAAACGGCGCCGATGGGGTGTCTTCTTTCAATTCGGGACACGGCGGCTGAACCGACGGAACCATCCGAACGCCACCGCCGCGATCCACGCCGACAGCCCGATCGGGATCCAAGGCCACCAGATGGGCCGGAAGACGAATTCCACTTGATGCCTCCCCGCGGGGACCCAAACGGCGCGGAAATTCGAGTTGGCGGTGATGATCGGAGTTTTGACGCCGTCCAAACGGGCCGTCCATCCCGGAAACATCACCTCGGAGAAAACGACCCATCCATCCGCGGATTTTTCCAGCGTCCAACCCTGTCGATTGGCCGCGAAAAGGTCTTTTCGCGCTCGCAAGGTCGAGGGCGCGTGGGTTTTCGGCGAAGGCGCGCCGCGCAAGAACGAGGAAAGGTAGGGATTGAAGCTCTCCGCCGACATGCCTCGAACGGCGTCGTCATCCGTGGCGACCCAGAGCGCTTTGGCGGGAGCGTACGCGATGGGACGTGGCTCGAGGCAACGGTAGCCGTAGACGCCGTCGATCTTATATCGTGAAAAACCCGGCACGGATTCATGCTTGTGGCCGGTCACGAAACCCTGCACCGCCCAGAGGCGGTGGTACGCCGCGAAGGGGACGCGACGCGTTTCCAACGAACGCGCGATTGAGAAGGGGTTGTAACCCGAGACGTTCCGTATGCCGACGACCCCGGCCGCGCTGATCGGGAACCGGATGGCGGCGCCCGTCTTGGGGTCCGGATAAGTCACCCCCTCGCCGATGAAAGCCCGGCCGTCGCCCAGGGATCGCCGGAAATCCGCGATCCAAGGGACGCGCTCTTCGTAACGCAGAATGGAGGAGAGCGAAACGGGATAAACGCCCCAAAACGGGACGGCCAGAGGGGCGATCAACGCGATCGCGAGCAACCCCGTGGCGACGGCCGGATGACCGCGGCGGCGCGCCCCATACGCCAGGACGCCGACGCACACCGCAAAAGCCTCCCACCACCGGAAGGGTCTCACGGACGTCGCGACCGAGAACCAGCCAAGGGCCAGGAGCGCGGCTCCGGCGTCCCCCACGTGATATTCCGCGCGGGAAAAACCACCCCTCCCCCAAGCGGCGCAACCCAAGCCCGATAGAAAGGACGCGGCCGCGACCCATAAGAACAAGAAACGAAAAGGCCCTCGAATCCATCGTGTCCCCGGGGCGACTTGGCATACCCATTCGTGGAACGGCGTAAAGCGACCTAACGCCAAAAGCAAACCCACGGCACCAAGACAGATCAAAACCCACGCGAGGCCCCGTTTTTCCTTGATCTTGAGGGACGCCGCCATCAAGAAAAAGGGCGCGACCCCCACGAACGCCAGGTTGGCCAGGTAAGGCTCCTGGGATTCCATGGACCAAAGCAATCCTTCGGGATAGAAGGGCAAAAGCAACTTGCGCCATTCGGAGGGATGGATCGACAAGCCCGCGTTGAACTCGAGATAGTCACGAATGGAATCCGACCGTGAACTCAACGGCGCCCATTCCGCCAAAGGGATGACGAGGGCCAGGGCGGGAAGCGCGCCGAAAATCGCGAAAAAGATCGACCGGGCCCAGGAAGGTTTTCGCCATACTGCGCGACCGTGGTTTTGAAGGGAGCGGACAATGAGATAGAACAAACCTCCGTAGAAGATCGCGAGAGCCATCTGAGGACTTCCCGCGAGGACCGCCAAGGCGAACAAGACTCCCGACTTGAACGCCGAACCTTGGTCTCCCGGGTCCCGGGCCAGCTTCTCCAAGGATGCCATGATCCAGGGAAAGAAAGCGTAGGCGCCGATGACCGGCGGTTGAACCAATTGGAAAAAAAAGAATCCGGAGGCCATGTAGATCAGGCCCCCGCACCATCCGGCGGCCCGTCCCACGCCCGAATTCTCCAACCAACGGGCCATTCCGAGGCCTGAACAAGCCATATGGAAATAAACGCTGAGGAAGACGCCCACGACGGGTGGAAACGGAAGGCTCAAGAGGAAAATCGGGTAGAACGCCATGTGGTTCGGATCCGCCGCGAAAGGTTGGCCCCCGAAAGTGAACGGATCCCAAAGCGGAAACTGACCTTGGGCGAGTTGTTCCCGTATAAAGATATGGTGAGGCATGTAAAACCCCAGGATATCCCCCGAGGCGTAAAACCCGGGCCCCCACAGGCACGGAAACAAATAGAGGAGGGGCAATAACCCCCACCCGACAAGACCCGGTGTTTTCAAACCCGAAACCCTCCGCCGGCGGTTCCCCGCGGGTCCCGTATCCGGAATCGGAAGCTCAAGAGAACGTCTCCCGGATGAAGGCCGAATCCTCGGGTGTGAGTGGCTGATCCGCCCCGGACAGGTTCACCTGGACTTGGTTCAGGTTCCGGAATCCCGGGATGACACAACCCACGCGAGGATGGGACAACAGATATTGAAGGGCCGCGCGCGCCAGGCTTTTCACATCGTCGCCGAAACGAGTCTTCAACCGATCCACCTTCGCGGCCATTTTCGCCAGGTTCTCCTCGCTGAAGTTGCCGCTTCCGCGGCGATGGTCCCCCTCCGCGAAAGTTTCGCGGACATTCTGGCCGGGGCGGTATTTGCCCAGCAGGAGGCCTTGGGCCAGCGGCGAGAAGGCCACGAACGACAATTTGCCCTCGTCCATCAGGCGCTGGACCGGCGAACCCTCCCGGATGAACTGGGTGTCCCCCGCGTTGGCCCAGCTTTGAAGGACGGCCGGTTGGATTCTGGGAACCAGGCGAGTGAAATCCGCGGCGGAGTACGCCGACAACCCCACGTGGCGGATCTTGCCTTGTTGTTTCAGGTCCCGCATGACCGCGACCGCCTCGTCCAGGTAGCGGTCGCCGGGCCCGAAATCGCCGTGGTGGAAGTAGTAAAGATCGATCCAATCGCGCTTCAGGTTGACAAGCGATTGCTCGCATTGGTGGCGAATGTGGGCGGGTTCATAAGCGTGCTCGGCGGTGCCGGGGAAGTGCCCGATCTTGGTGGCCACCACCACGTTCTTCAGGCGGTCGCCCAGGATTCGGGAGAGCATGCGTTCGGCGCGTCCATTGCCGTAAACGTCGGCGTTGTCGAAGTGGTTGACGCCGTTTTCCAGGGCGAAATGAACGGCGCGACGCGCTTCCTCCTCGTCGACGTTGGCCCAGCCGTTGGGGCTTCCGTTGACCCAGTTGAGGCCGCCCAAGGTCCAACAACCCAGGCTGATTTCCGAGACCTTGAGCCCTGTCGTCCCCAATTCGCGGTACCGCATCTTCAGCCCCCTTTTTGAGCCGCAAGGCTCTCCCGGATCACGAACGTGGTTGCTGTCAGGGCGCAAAAAAAAGTTTTCAGCACCAGGTTAGTGATTCGTATTTTTCCCCGAGGCGCGACGCAGGCGGTCGTTGATGGCGCGGCCCAATCCCTTTTCGGGAGCTGTCTCGTAAGCGATGCCATCCAGGCCCGCCGCGTCCAGGCGCCGCAAGGCCGAAAAAAGGTTGGCGGCGGCTTCCCGCGGGTCGCCGGAAGGGGAGAGAACCTCGATCTTCACGAACAACCCTCCTTGACCGGGTGGTTTGTTGTGAAACGCGAGGTATCCCAGGCGCGGCCTTTTGGTCATGACCGGAAGGTGGTCCGCGGGATAAAGAGGGGTCTCCGTGGCGTAATGCCGTTCCTGCCGTCCCGGCGAGTGTGACGCGAAGTCGTCGTCAGACGGGACGCGGATCTTCCCACAGGCCTTTTCCAGGTCTTCCAGGGAGGTGCCTCCCGGCCTTAAAAGCGCGGGGATTTCATCTAATAATGAAAGAACCGTGGATTCCACTCCCACGGAGCAGGGACCGCCGTCGAGGATGAGATCCACCTTGTTTCCGAGGGAGCTTCGCGCGTGCTCGGCGGAGGTGGGACTCACTTGTCCAAAGGGATTCGCCGAAGGGGCCGACAAGGGTCTACCGAAGGCGCGAAGCAGTTCAAGCGCGATGGGGTGCGAGGGAATACGCAAGGCCACCGACGGAAGCCCTGAAGTGACCAGGTCCGGCACGACGCTTTTTTTCGGCAGCACCAAGGTCAGGGGGCCCGGCCAGAAAAGGGAAGCGAGACGTTCGGCCAGGGGGGGAAAAGACGTGACCAGGGCGCGCGCGCCTTCCGGGTCGGCCACGTGAATGATCAGCGGGTCGAAGGTCGGGCGGTTTTTGGCCTCGAAAACGCGGGCCACGGCTTTGGGGTTGAGGGCGTCCGCGCCCAGGCCATAGACGGTTTCGGTGGGGAAAACCACCAAGCCGCCCTCACGCAGGATTTTTACGGCTTGGGAAAGGTCGTTCATGACCACCTTTTTACCACATCCGGGCTCCGGTTCCCCGGGTCGCGTGCCTGGGGCGCGGTGGGAAAAGCGCCCCTGAACCTGTAGAATGGGGCGCAACATGACCACCTTCGAGATGTCGCCGCTTTATGTCATCCTCACCAAGGGTCTTTTGATCGGGTTCGCCACGGCCGCCATGATCGGCCCGGTGAATTTCATGGTCGTGCGCCGTGGCATCCTGGGGGGATTCCAGCCCGCCTTTTCGGTGGGGGCCGGGGCGGCCCTCATGGACGCCGTGTGCGCTTACGCGGTCTTCTCAGGCATCTTGCGCATGGGTTTTTCCGGGACCTGGAAGATCCTTCTTTGGGGTCTGGGGGCGGTTCTCATCCTTTATATAGGCTACATGGTCCTGCAGGAAATCCGTGAAAACCCTGAATGGTCCCAAGGGGTGAAGATCAAGGGCCAGACGGCCTTCGTGGATTACCCTTTTGTCATCGGGCTTCTCTTGGTGGGTTCCAACCCGTTCTCCCTGCTTTATTGGATCACCATGGTCTCGACTCTCGGCCTCTCGAAATCCATGCCGATGGACCCAGCCGGGCAGGCCGCCACCTGCTTTTTCTCGTCGGTGCTGGTGGGAGAAACGCTTTGGTACGCGGGGGTTTCGCTGGGCTTGCATAAGAGCCGAAATCTGTTCAACCGCAAATGGTTGCATCGAATCTCGCTGATGTGCGGCATCGGCTTGCTGGTTTACGCCTTGTTCATGGCCACGAAGGTGGTGGTGAAGCTGATCGAGCAGGGTGGAATGCCGTTCATGCCCACCCCGTGAAATCCTGGGGCGGAAGGTCGATAGAAGACCGGGTTATTATCCCAGCATCAACTGCATATAAATGACGTCCAGGTAACGGTCGAATTTGTTGCCGACCTGGCGGATTCGTCCCGCGTGGACGAATCCCAGTTTCTCGTGGAGCTTGACGCTAGGGGTTTGATCCGCCGAGATCCCCGCGAGGATGGTGTGAAAACCGCCTTGTTTTCCTCGCCGCACAAGATCCGCCAACAACGCCGTCCCGACGCCCTTTCGATGATGGTCGTGATGAACGTACACGGAGTTTTCGACGGTGCCCCGGTACCCGGCGCGGGAACGGTATCGGGAAAGCGACGCCCACCCGACGGCTTTTCCGTTCAGTTCCGCGACCGTGACGACATAGGGTTCGGGATGCTCGGCGAACCATTGGGCCCGCTCCAGGGAGGTGGAGGGTTCCATTTGGTAGGTGCAGGTGGAATGGGCGACGTAATAGTTATAAATATCGTTGATGACGGCCAAGTCCGACTCGCGGGCCGGGCGTACGAGGTGTCCGCTCATGAAATCTCCGGCTCGGCTCCCGGATCCGCCGCGTGGCCCATTCCGGTCAGAACTGAGGTTTGCCCTCGAAAAAGTTCTTGAAGTCCAACGAGGCGTTGAGTGGAAGCGGCGCGGGATCCTTCTGCGTGATCTGGCCTTTTTCCCAGACCCGGCGTGAATCCAGGTAATACTTGTGTTCTTTCTGGGCGTCCAAGGTCTTGAGTTTGCCGCCGAAGTAACGGATCTCGACCCGGTTGTCCTTGGGGTCGAACTCCAAGAAGGCCTTGGCGGCCCCGAAAGAAGACACCAGGGGGCCGGTGTGAACCTCGAAAAAGCTCTGGCGTGAGCCCGAGTTCTTCGACTTGATGAAGGCTTGTCCGGATTTCAAAAGAACGCGGACCTGCCGATCCGGCCCTTCCTTGTAGAGCTCGTCGAACGCGGCGACGGCGGGCCCCAGGAGGCCGATCAGATCCCCTTTGGGAGTTCTCAAGATGACCCAGGACTTGTCATACACCGTCACGATGTCGCCTTTCGACACCACGGCGTTGGTCTGGAGAGCCAGCTTTTCTTTTTCGCCGGAGCCCGGAAGGTGTTCCACCATAATCGTGCCTTCCACCTTGTGGACCGTGGCTTCCGTGGAGGGTGGCTTGACGGCGTGAAGCGCGACAGGGATGAGGGCCGCCAACAGGACGGCCAAAGCGATGCGGACGGGGCGCATGGGAACTCCTGGGGTTTAATGTGGACCCTCAACATCCGAAGGGGTCGGGGATCAATGGGTGTATCGTAGCATTCCCCGGGGGTCCCTCCAACAGGGTTTTGGCGGGAACCCGGGGCCTAAATACGGGTCTGACCGCTTACCCGGTCACCCTGAAATTGAAGACCGCAGGCCAAAAGCCTGCGGAAAGAAGTGAGGGTGACCCTCGTCTCTTAATAGGCGAACCAAAGGTTCGCAAAATCGGAGAACGAGGGTAGGGAGTCGAAAACCCCCCGGGCGGAAAAGCGGATCGAACCGATACGCTCCCTGGTTTCGGTATTAAGGTGTTGTGACGAATTACCAACGAGGTGGAGCATGAAACCCACGAGTGTTTTAGCGGGAGCCTTGGCGGCCTTGTTTTTTTCCCAAACGGCGCTTCCGGCGGCGACCGCGCCCGTCGCGGACAAGTCGTCCGAAGGGTACGCCTTGACGGTGTACAACCAGGATCTGGCCCTGGTGCGGGACCGACGGAAAGTCACCGTCCAGAAGGGGACCCATTCCCTGCTTTTCGCGGACATCGCGGCCACCTTGGACGCCACGAGTGTCAACGTGGCTTCCTTGACCGACCCGGCGGGCTTCCGGGTTCTGGAGCAGAACTACGAGTACGACTTGGTGAACCAGGAAAAACTCCTTCAGCGGTTTATCGGCCGCGATATCACCTTGCTCCACCCCGCGACCGAGAAAGGCGAGGATGTGAAAGGACGCTTGCTTTCAGCCGACGCGGGTCGATTGATCATCCAGAAAGCCGACGGGAGCCTCTTGAGCGCGCCCTCGGGTCGTGACGTTCTTTTTCCACAGCTTCCGGAAGGGCTCATCCTCAAGCCCACCTTGTCCTGGCGGGTCCGTTCCCCCCAGGGCGGTGAGCATCTCCTCAACCTGGCGTACTTGGCCACGGGTCTTTCCTGGCACTCCGACTACACCCTGTTGGTCAACGAGGCCGAGGACGAGGCCGCCGTCAACGGTTGGGTCACCATGAGGAACAACAGCGGCACCACTTTCCCCGACGCGAAACTCAAACTGCTGGCGGGCGACGTGAACCGTGTTCCCGTGGCCGCGCCGAGACCGGTGTTGATGAAGGCCATGCGCGCGGAGGCCATGAACGAGGACGCGGCCGCGGGATTCGCCGAGAAAACCTTCAGCGAGTACCACCTGTACACCCTGGGCCGCACCACCACGCTCCGCAACAACGAGACCAAGCAAATCGAGCTTCTGTCCGCCGGCCGCGTGCCGGTCAAGAAGGTGTATCGGTACGACGGCGCCGGCATCGGTTATTGGTGGGGCGAGGGATACAGCGACCCGGCCTACGGCGCCTCGACGGGCAACCCCAAGGTGGACGTCGTGCTCGAGATCGAGAACGCGGAAAAGGCGGGATTGGGCATGCCGCTCCCCGCCGGTAAGATCCGCATCTACAAGCGCGACGACGACGGAAGCCAGGAATTCCTCGGGGAGGATTCCATCGGACACACCCCCAAGGACGAGACGGTCAAAGTGAAGATGGGCACGGCCTTCGACGTGAAGGGGGAGCGGAAACAGACGGAATTCTCGAACCCCAAGTCCAACCAGATCCTGGAAACGTTCGAGGTGACGCTGAAAAACCACAAGAAGCAGGATGTGACGGTGTGCGTGACCGAGCACCTGTACCGCTGGTCGAACTGGAAGATCACGACGTCGAGCGTTCCGTTCCAGAAGCAGGACGCCCGCACCGTGGAATTCCCCGTCAAGGTCCCCGCCGACGGCAAGACGGTGGTCACCTATACGGTTCAGTACTGGTGGAAGTGATAGCCGACTCCGCTGGCGGTCAACCTGAGATGCCGGCATGAAAGCCATGGTTTACAGCCCTTAGTGGATCATCGGAATCGGGCCTACTAATGCGTGGTTTGCCCCGCTTGTGCGGCTTTACACACCCCTCCCCGCCCCCTAGAATACGCCCCTCATCCGGGCCCTCGCGGGAGAAATTGATCCGCTGGTGGGACGCAATGACGAACTTTCCCGGGCCG
>CAZSKE010000004.1:17372-19180 GCA_964607325.1 uncultured bacterium
ACGCGGATTCGGACGCTGAACCTTCCCTTGGCCGCTTCGGGGGTCACCCGCCGGCGGCTCGGGGATCAGGCGATGTCCGGTCCCAACTCCATTTCGAGGTGACGCATGCAGACGAAAGACAAGAAGATCAAACTGATCGGCGAATACCGCCGCAAGGAGTCGGACACCGGCTCCCCCGAGGTGCAGGTCGCGCTCCTGACGGATCGTATCCAGTACCTCACCGAGCATTTCAAGACTCACCCGAAGGACCACGCGTCCCGAAGGGGTCTCTTGAAGCTCGTCGGCAACCGCCGTCGCCTTTTGGATTACCTCAAGCGCCATGATATTCCGCGTTATTCTTCGTTGATTGAGCGCCTGGGACTGAGGAAGTAAGTCGAGAAGTCCATTGGGCATTTCTCGTCAGTCGTTAACAACACTCGCCATCCAGGGTTCCGGCCCCTCTAGGAGGGGGACGGGCCCGGGTCATCCCGGAAGGGTCCGGGAAACGACCTGTCGGACGTCGGGGAACTGAAAGGAAACAAAGCGTTATGAGCCGTACCACCGCAAGCACGCAATTGTCGCAAACCACCCTCACATTCGAGACCGGACACATGGCCAAACAGGCCGACGGCGCCATTTGGGCCCGCCTGGGAGACACCGTGGTCCTCGTGGCCGTCGTGGCCGCCAAACAACCCATGCCGAACAAGGATTTCTTTCCCCTGTCCGTCGAGTATCGCGAGAAGGCCTCCGCGGCTGGCCGCATTCCCGGCGGATGGTTCAAGCGCGAGGGCCGTCCCCACACTCGCGAGATCCTGACCAGTCGCCTCATCGACCGCCCGATCCGCCCGCTGTTTCCCGAGGGCTACTTCTGCGAGGTTCAAATCGCCGCTACCGTTTACTCCTCGGACCAGGAAAACGATTCCGACGTGTTGGCCGTGTCCGCCGCTTCGGCCGCCCTGCACGTGTCGGACATCCCCTTCGACACGCCCTTCGGCTGTGTTCGCGTGGGCCGCGTCAACGGCGAGTTCGTGGTGAACCCCACCTATCAACAGCAGGAGCAGAGCAGTCTCGACCTCATCGTGTGCGCGTCCCGCAAGGCCGTCATCATGGTGGAGGGGGGGGCCAAGGAAGAGCCCGAGACGGTGGTGTTGGAAGCCATCAAACTCGGCCATAAGGAGATCCAGAAGATCATCGACCTGCAGGATGAGCTGAAGGCCAAGATCGGCAAGCCGAAGCGCACCCTCGTTCTGGTGAAGACCGACCCGGCGCTGGTGGCGGAGGTGACGGCGATGGTCCGCCCGAAATTGGCGGCCGCCATGGGCATCAAGGACAAGCTCCAGCGCCAGGAGGCCGTGGCGCAAGCCGGCACGGACGCCTGGGAAGCCCTCAAGGACAAGTATCCCGAGCAGGAGAAGGCCGTCAAGGGCGTCGCGCATTCCATCGAGAGCGATCTGGTCCGCGAGGCCATCCTCGACCGGCATGAGCGCCAGGACGGACGCAAGTTGGACGAGTTCCGGCCCATCGCGTGCGAGGTGGAAGTGTTGCCCCGCACCCACGGGTCGGCGTTGTTCACCCGTGGGCAGACCCAGGCCCTCGCCACGACGACTCTCGGCACCAAGGACGATCAGCAGATCCTCGAGGAACTCGAGGGCGAGAAGAAAAAGCGGTTCATGTTGCACTACAACTTCCCGCCGTTCTCCGTGGGCGAGACCAAGCCCATGCGGGGCCCGGGTCGCCGCGAGATCGGGCACGGGGCCCTGGCCGAGCGCGCGCTGGAGCCGTTGCTTCCGGGCGACGTGGATTTCCCCTACACCATCCAGGTGTCGTCG
>CAZSKE010000005.1:0-8233 GCA_964607325.1 uncultured bacterium
GCCAAGTAAAGACGGCTTAATCGCTTCGTCTCAAGCGTGGGGAAGAGCTCTGTCGGAGGAACAAAGTCGTACTCCACGGCGTATCCTGGCCGAACGATCCGAGCCTCTTCCAATCCAGGAATCGTATGAAGATACGCTTCCTGAACATCCAACGGCAGGGATGTGGATAACCCGTTCAAGTAATAGTCGTTCGTCTCCAATCCCTCGGGTTCCAGGAATACCTGGTGCCTCAAACGATCCGGAAATTTAACGACCTTGTCCTCGATGGAAGGGCAATAACGGGGCCCAATGCCATGGATGGCTCCCGAAAAAAGAGGGGAGCGATGGATATTTTCACGAATGACCTTATGGGTGTCCGCGTTGGTGTATGTGACGTGGCAGGCCACTTGGGGCACTCGCGGGAATTCTCGCGTGAAATGGGAGAAAGGGATGGGCTTGTCGTCGCCCCACTGAGGAACGCACTTGCTGAAGTCGATGGAGTTTTTATGAACCCGCGGGTTGGTGCCTGTTTTCAGTCTTCCGATCGGAAAACCGATTTCTTTCAAGTGCTCGGATAATCCCGTCGCCGCCGGTTCTCCCGTGCGACCCCCTGGCGTCTTCACGTCGCCCACATGCATCAATCCGTTCAAGAAAGTTCCCGTGGTGAGGATGACGGCTCTCCCGACTATTTTCTCTCCAGCGATCGTTTCCACTCCCACAACGGTTTGTTTCTCGATCAGAAGTCGCTCAACGGTTGTTTGGCGGATCTCGAGATGATCCTGGGCCTCGACGGCTTTTTTCATGCGGAGATGATAGGCGCTCTTGTCGCATTGGGCCCGAAGGCCCCACACGGCCGGCCCTTGGGTTTTGTTGAGAACTCGGGATTGGATGGAGGTGTCATCAGTGGCGCGTCCCATCTCACCACCTAAGGCGTCGATCTCACGAACCAAATGCCCCTTGGCCAATCCACCAATCGCAGGGTTGCAACTCATGAGCGCGATGGTGTCGCGGCTCATGGTGAGAAGGGCGGTTAAGAATCCCAACCTGGCGCAAGCGAGAGCGGCCTCGCAACCCGCGTGACCCGCGCCGACCACCAAGACGTCATACTGGGGTGAAGTTTTCATAGACGCGGTTTATAGCACGCCGTTAGGGACACACTCAACGACTAGCAGGATGTAAAACACTTTTTCCGCGCCCGCTAAGGAAGTGGTACATTTTCGATTCTCGCTCTTCTATCGCTCCCGCCGCCCCCGTCGGGGAAGCGGGGTGAAATGTTCCACGTGGAACATTCCCCCGTCGCTCGAGACCCTCAGAGCCCAAACGGGCGAACGTGGGATCGGTTGAAGGGCCCGATATACATCCTCGCGACCGATCAACGTTTTATGGCGAGGCGAAAGGGACCATTGATTAATTGTACTTTATTTGTCATATTTACTTGAAAGGCTTGACATGAGGCTCTACATCATCCGCCACGGGGATCCAGATTACGCCGTGGATGGCCTGACCGCGGCCGGACAAAAGGAAGCCGAGGCCTTAGCCAAGCGTTTGCGTTCCATTGGGCTCGACCGTCTTTACACCTCCCCGAAGGGCCGGGCCCGCGCCACCGCGAAGTACACGGAGGACGCCCTGGGAAAGACCGCTTGTGTTTTGGACTGGACGAGGGAGATATCGGAATGGACGACCGAACAGCCTCCTTTCGGCCGTCTCATGGCCTGGGACACTCCCGGTGAGACCTTGCGTTCATTAGGCGCTTTTTCTAACGCGGAAAAACTCACCACTCTCGCGCCCTTGGCGTCCTTGGACCTGGTCGGTCGTTTAGCGGACCTTCAGCGGGAATCGGACATTTTCCTCAAAGAGTTGGGTTTTGAGAGGGAAGACGCTCGGTACAAGGTTTTGACCCCTAGTCGCGAGAAAGTGGCCGTCTTCTGCCATGGCGGTTTCTGTCTGGCTTGGCTTTCCCACCTTCTTCAGATCCCGATTGGCTTGGTATGGTCCTCCTTCTGGATCGCCCCCAGTTCAGTGACCACCGTTCTTTTCGACGAGCGTTACCCCGGTTGGGCCTCCCCTCGATGCCTGGGAGTGTGCGATCTTTCCCACCTTTACGCCGAAGGTTTGCCGATTTCCCCGCACGGCCTCAAAGGCAACCTGGAATAAGGGAAGACTTTCGCCGGAGTCGAATCTTCTTGATAAAATAAGCGGCGTGGCGGGTGGACCGTCAACACTTCAAGTCGCTAAAGGAGCTTCCATGAATTCCTCGGTCTTGCAAAACACGGACCCCGCCGCGCTGATGGCCCTTTACGGCGTGGCCACGTTCATTGGGTTGGTGGCTGTCCTGGCGATTTCGGCAGTTGTGTGTTATTTTGTGCAGAAGTTATATGACGCGGTCCCTGCCGCCAACAGGGAACTGTCTCCGACGAACAAGGTCTGGCTTCTGATGATTCCTTGTTTCAACCTTTACTGGAATTTCCAGGTCTTTCCGGGATTGGGCCGTTCCATCCGGGCCGCCATGACGGATAAAGGTGTCGAACTGGACGACAATCTCGAGAAGTTCGGCCTCTGGTACTCCATCGCGTCCTGCTGCTGTATTATCCCCTGCGTGAATTACGTGGCGGGACCCACCGCATTGGTCCTGCTCGTCCTTTTCCTGGTCAAGGGATATGAGCAAAAGAAAAGCTTGGGCGCCGCTTGAAATTGCCGTTTCGCTTTTCGTGGGGCACGGTGGCCGCGACTTTGATCCTCGCGGCCGCCGTTCTTGTTTCTCCCGACCGTCTCCCCGAGATGGACATCTGCTGGATGAGGGCCCTCCTGGGCATCCCCTGCCCGGGGTGCGGGTTGACCCATGCCTTCTGCGCCATCGGTCATGGACGGTTCACCGAAGCCTGGGCCTTCAACCCATTCTCGTTCCTGTTCTTCATCCTCGCGATGGGATGGGCTCTTTCCCCATTCTGGGTTCACCGGCAGGGATCTCACCCAGCGGGAACCGGGGTTGTCTGGCCTATCGTCCTGGTCGCCGCCATGTATATCGGTTGGATCCTCCGCCTAGCTTAAATCTGCCCATGATGCAATATGTCTCGAAGTCCCCCTCTGCAAAACCGCCCCGAATGGATTGTCTTACTATATAATATTGGTAAGATAATCTTTTTGGAGTAAGACATGCACCGTTCGAAGGTTACTTCCAAGGGCCAGATCGTCATTCCGGCGGGCCTGCGCGAAAAATACCACATCGAAAAAGGCACCCCGGTGACCTTTATCGAAGAAGGTGGGCGCCTTTATCTGGCGCCCATGACTTCCGACGCCATTCGAAAATGTTTCGGCATGTTCAAGCCTCTAAAAGGTGAAAAAAGCGGGCTTGAAACCCTCGCGGAGGAGAAAAAACGGGATCGTGATCTGGAAGAGAAGAAGTCCGCCCGGTTCCTGAAGCGCAAATGAAGAAATACGTACTGGATGCCTGCGCCTTGCGTTTCTACCTAGAGGGGACACCCCCCGGGCGAAAGGTCCAGAAACTCCTGGAATCCGCGGCGGATGGAAACGTCCTGCTCGTCCTATCGGCCGTCAACTGGGCCGAAATCCTCTATCCGACCTTTCGAAACCAGGGCCCGAAGCGCGCAAAGGACCTCCTGGTTTTCCTCGAAACACTGCCCCTCGTCCTTCAACCAGCAGATGCGGACGTTTCCCTCGAGGCGGCTCGACTCAAGGGAATTTACGGCTTCGGCTTGGCCGATGCTTATGCCGCCGCCACGGCGACTACGTTGAACGCCGCGTTGGTTACTTCCGACGCGGCCTTTAAAGTCATTGAAAACCAATTGGAGATCTATTGGTTGTAGTATTTCCTGGGGCCCGTCATCAAATCCCGCTTATTTTCCGACGCAAAACGTCCTGAAGATCTCCTCGAAGGCGTCCTCCGGGAGGTTCCGCCCCCGCACGCGCCCCACGGCCAGGGCGGCCGTCTTGAGTTCCTCGGCCCACTTTTCCCGGGTTTCCCCGGCCTGCACCATTTTTTCCAGCCGCCCCAGGGCTTCCTCGGCGGCCTGGATCTCGTTCTTGTGCCGCTCCTGGGTCAACACCACGTCGGACGCAATGACTCCCGGGGAGGCGGCTTCCTCCAGATATGCCCGGAGGGCCTCCAAACCTTCCTTCGTCCTGCAGGAAGTGCGGATCATGCGGTCGGCGGGGAAAGGAAAGGGGGCTTCGGGCGCCAAATCGTTCTTGTTCACGACAAAGAGGTAACGGGGATCCTCCGCCCTCGCTTGGGCGTCCGAGAGCCCTTCTTGGGGCCTGGAAGCGTCCAACACCCATAAACAACTGTCGGCTTCCTCCATCACGGCCAGGCTCCGCCGGATCCCCTCGCGCTCGAGCCTGTCCCCGGACGCCCGAAAGCCCGCCGTGTCGAAAAGACGCGCCCGGACGCCCTTGAGAAAGATCTCTCCTTCCACGGCGTCGCGGGTGGTCCCCGCCACTTCGGTCACAATCGCCCGATCCACCCCCAAAAGGGCGTTTAAGAGGCTCGATTTTCCAACGTTGGGCGCTCCCACCAAAGCCACGATTAGGCCTTGCCTTAAGACTCGCCCTTGGTCATAGGAATTCCTAAGTTTCGTTGTTTCAAGCCGCGCTTCCGATATTTCTCGGGTAAAGGACGAAAGGTCCAAATCCGGCAAGCCCTCCTCCGGAAATTCCAGCCGGGCTTCCAATTGCAGGTAGAGGGATTTCAAACGCTCTTCCAAGGGTTCCAGGTGGGAGGAAAGCCCGCCGGTCAATTGACTCATGGCCTGCCGCCTGGAGGCCTCCCCATGTGAGGCCACCAAAGCCTGGACCGCCTCGGCTTGAGACAGGTCGAGACGGCCGTTGCGGAAAGCCCGGTAAGTGAACTCCCCGGGTAAGGCGGGGCGCGCGCCCCGGCGCGACAGGCATTCCACCAAGCTTTTCAGGACGGCGGGGGATCCATGCGCGTGCAGTTCCACCACGTCCTCTCCGGTGTAACTTCCGGGACCGGGCATCACCAGCATCAATCCCTCGTCCAAGGGGATCTTCGTCGCGGGGTCCGTCCAACGTCGGAAAAGAAGGGCGCGCGACCTTTTCAAGGGAGAACCCGAATGAGTCAGGAGACCCGCGAGGGTAAGGGCTTGAGACCCGGACAGCCGGACAATCCCAATACCACCTTCGCCCGGCGGAGTCGCGATGGAAACGATGGTGTCGCCTAATTCGTACATATCACCCCGATGATAAACCCGAAATCGACCCTTTCCCAAGCAAGACGCGCCTCTCAAACCTTATCAGGCGCTCGGAAAAAGAAACGAAGGAAAATCCGCGATCCTCTTTTTTCCTTATCCGCGGGCTCTCTTCGATCGAGGAATTTTAAAAAAAGGCTCCGGGTTTCCCCGGAGCCTTCCTGGCGTTTCTGAATGACTTCGCCGACCGCTGGTGGCTGACGGCCAATGCCGCTCTCCTGAAACCGCCTTTTAGGCTTTGTTCCCGATGTTGTCATCCACATCTGGAGGCGGCGGAGGGACCAAGTTGCCCGCTGTTTCGGGGATCTCGGGAACGGATTCCAACGGCGCCTGGTTTCCGGGATCGACCGAGGGGGTTGTTCCCTCGCTCGCCCCGGGATTCGCGATTTCGGGAGGCGGCGTCGGGCGCTTGGGAACGATCATAACCCTTCGCCGCAGGCCCTCACCGGTGGATTGGGTGGTGACATCCGCGTGATCCCGCAAAGCCAGATGCACCAATCGACGCTCCCGCGAGCTCATGGGCTGAAGGGTGACCGTCTGACCTGATTCCGCGGCTTTCTTGGCCATGGAAAGGGCTGTTTCCGCGAGTTTTTCCTTTTGCCGTTCGCGGTATCCCTCGATATCGATGACGACCAGGGATCGGTCGTCGTCGCAGGTTTTTTGGACGATTTTTGAGACGAGGTACTGGAGACATTCCAGGGTTTGGCCATGTCGCCCGATCAAAAGTCCCCCGGAAGGGCCCACCACGTCCAACACGGTGTTTCCTTCGCTGTCCTTCTTGCGATTCACCTTATCCGGCAACCCCATGCCCCGGAGAATCCGTGACAAGACGGCGTCCGCGTACACAGGAACGGCGACTCCCTTGAGAGACACCTTCACCCGCGCGGGTTTGGATCCAAGTCCCAAGAACCCCCGGCTTCCCTCGTCGACCACCTCGACGCGCATCTGGTCCGCGCCCACGCCGAAACGACGGGCGGCTTCCTCTTTGGCCTCAGCCACGGTGCGTCCAGTCACCTCCACCCATCCCCGGCCTTCCCGGGGCTCCCGGGAATCGTGTCCACCATGACGGGGTTCCTCGCGACGCGGGTCGTGACCGCGCGTCGGACGGTCTGTCCGGTTGTTGTAGGGCCGGTTGGGCTTGTCGCCGGGCCGGGAGTCCCTCCGGAAATTATCCCTCGGTCCGCTGGGTCGCGAGGCGTTGCCTCGAGGCGCCGAATCGTTGCGTCGCCCGCCACGATAGCGCCCTCCCTGGTTACGATCTTGACTCGCGTTCATTTCCTCATTCCTTTTCCGGCGCATTCGTCCCGGTCACCGGGCCCCGTTCTCGGGGCCTCTGGCGTGGGCTCGCGCCTTACGGCCCTGCAAGGGCCGACGCTACCTCGCGCGAAGGGGATCGGTTCCCATCCCGGCGATTAGGGCCGGGGGGAATACCGCCCCAGGCGCTTATCCAACCTTCTTGATGGAGCGGTTCACCATGCGTTGTTGCCATATCGACAACAGGTTGGTCACCACCCAGTACAACAGCAGTCCCGAAGGCCACTGAAACGACATCACGGTCAACATGATCGGGAAAAGCCACAACATGAGTTTTTGCTGACCCGCGGACCCCGGAGGGGCCACTTGGGACGATAGCTTCTGTTGCGCGAACATCGAGCCGCCCATGAGAAGCGGTAAAACGTAAAAAGGGTCCGGGAGGGAAAGATCCTGGATCCAGAGCACGAAAGGGGCCCCGCGCAGTTCGATGGCGTGCGAAAGCGCCGAATACAAGGCGATGAACACCGGAATCTGCAGGAACATCGGAAGGCAACCGCTGGTGAGGTTGATGTCGGCCTGCTTGTACAGCTTCATCGTTTCTTCGTTCTGCTTGGTCATGTCCCCGGCGTATTTCTTCTTGATGGCCTCCAACTTGGGTTGAATCTCCTGCATCTTCTTCTGGTTCACGCTCATGTGTTTGTAACTGGAATGCGTGGGCCACCACAGCACCAGCTTGACCAAGATGGAGAGAAGAATGACGGCCAGGCCCCAGTTGCGGCACCAGCCGTAGAACCACTTGAGAATCACGAGGAGATAAAAACTGATGAACTCGAACCACCCAAGATCCAACGATTTCTCGAGCTTGATCCCGAACGACTTGAGCCTCTCAAGTTCCTGGGGACCGAGGTACAAAGTGAAACGGCGGGTCATCGATTCCCCGGTGGCGAGCGGTGGAGAGGCGAAAGACAACTGAGGGCGGGCCACCCAGGTTTTGGGGTCCGCGATGGTGGTTTTCCCATCCGGGCTAGCCATCTGAAGATTTCGATCCCTCAAAACCTTCGCCGAAGCCGCCCCCGAGGCGGGGTCCGGTATCAACGCGAACAGGTAGAACTGGTCCGCGAAGCCCGTCCAGACGACCGAGGAGGCGTATTCCTTCGATTCCTGTTTTTTCTTGGGTTTTTCCGTCTCCAAGCTTTCGCCGATCAAGGTGGCCGTGCGAAGACCGTACTGCCCTGTCGCGGACCCGGCGAATTCTTCGTGCCCGAGATCCGAGGGGCCCTCGACCAAAAGCGCGGAAGCGGGGACGCCCGTTCGTCCGACGCATCGGACCGTCAACGAAGTCACCATGTCGTAGCGCCCACCTACCCACTGGATGGTTTTCTCCAAAACCATTCCGTTCGCCTGGGCTCGAAAAACCACTTCGGCTTGCTCGCCATCCTTCAAGGAAAGGGAGCGTCCGCCGCCCGCCAGGTCCCACCGCGTCGTCGATAAATCGCCGGCGGGCTCGAAACCCACTTGCAACGGCCTGGGAGAATCCGCTTGCCGATTCACCAGATTCAACGGTTCCTTGGTGCGACGGTTTTGATATTTTTTGAGCTCATAGGACTGGAGAAGCGCTCCCTCGTTGGACAGGACGGCCTCATAAAGCGAGGTCACCACCGTGACCGACGCTTGCTCGATATTCTGAGCCACGCGTGGCACCGGTGAAACCGCCGGTTGCTTCGAGGGGGAGGGTTTTAGGGAAGGCTGGGAAGGGGATCGCGCGGGCGCGGGAG
>CAZSKE010000005.1:8243-14031 GCA_964607325.1 uncultured bacterium
TCCACCCGCGGGAGGTTGGGTTTCCTTGGGCGCGAACAATCCCTGGTAAACGACCAGGATGGTGAAGGCAACCACCATGAAAAGGATGAGTCGCAGGTTCTGCTGATCCACAGGTTCCCCCGTCGGGAAGTATTTATGGAACGGGGTGGAACCCTCCGGAAGAGGCGGGATGGCACCGGCACAGTCGTTTTACGCCCAGCCAGAGTCCCTTGAGAACGCCGTAGCGCTCAACGGCCTGGCGGGTGTATTCCGAGCAGGTGGGGGTGAACCGACAGGAAGACGGCAGAAATGGTGAGACGAACGCCTGGTAAAGGCCCAGGATCCAAAGCACCCCGCGCGTCATGGTATCGGTCCTCTCGTTTCGCATCCCGAAAACGCGTCGGTCAAGCCGACGGTTCGGACCTCGTCCGAGGGAGAAGTCCTCCGCGGCGAGCGAGGGCAAGAAAAGATTCCCTCAGCTCCGCGAAAGAACATTGGGCCGCGTTTCGTTTGGGGATCAGAATGATCCGGAACCCCTCGCGAAAACGGGTCTGTTCCACCCGGTAAATCTCACGAAGCCGACGTTTCAGCCGATTGCGGTCGTGGGCCTTGCCATGGGCTCGGCCGATCGACACACCGAAGAGACGACGCGGCGGCCCATCGGAAAATTGGACGTAAAGGGCCAGCCGGGAGTCGTCCACCTTGCGGCACTGCTGAAAAACGGCTTTAAAATCCTTCGAGCCTCTCAGCCGCTCCTTCTTTGGAAACCGCGGCATACAAGAGTCCTGCCCGTTTATTGAACGCTGACCTTCTCACGACCCTTCTTTCGACGCGCGGACAAGACCCGGCGCCCTCCCACGGAACGCATTCTCGAACGGAATCCGTGGACTTTTTGCCGCTTGCGGCGATTCGGCTGGTAAGTGCGTTTCATGGTCGGCGTCGTCCCTCTGTGAAAAATCGGTCTTCTTGCCGGAAGGGCTCCCGTACGGAAGCCACGACTCGGCTTGTAGCCTCGATGGAGAGGGCCAAACCCTTTTCCGGTTTGGCACACTCAAAGCTCCCATCTCGGCTTGTGGCCTCGATGGAGAGGGCCAAACCCTTTTTGGTTTGGCACACTCAAAGCTCCCATCTCGGCTTGTGGCCTCGATGGAGAGGGGATTCTAACGGAGGGAAGATTGGTTTCCTACATTAAAGAGATGCCCCCCCATCCGTTGACGGCCCATCGCCCCCTCCCTACACTACGTGGACCCCGGCACCGCCTCTTTCGCCTTTCCGGGCTTAAACCTCTGTTTTTACGTTGTGGCAAGGGTTCTCATGTCCATTCTTGAATGCTCCCATCTCCAATTCACCCATTCGCCGGGCACGCCGGCCCTTTTCAAGGATTTCTCCCTATCGGTAGAGGCCGGATCCTTTGTGGCGCTTTTGGGGCCCAACGGCGCCGGTAAATCCTCGCTTCTCCGGCTGTTGGCGGGTTTGCGGGCCCCATCCGGGGGTTCCGTTTTTCTCGCGGGCCGTAATATCGTCTCCATGTCTTACAAGGAGCGGGCGCGTTTTCTGGCTTATGTTCCCCAATCGGTCCACTTCTCTTTCCCGGTGACGGCATTGGAGTGTGTCGCCATGGGACGATACGCTCACGTGGGGCCGTTGGGTCATTTGGGCGGTGAGGACCTTCGTCGTTGCGAACGGGCCCTTCGTTTATGTGACGCCGCGTCGCTTGCCCATCGTTGGGTGGGGGAATTGTCCGGCGGGGAACGCCAACGCGTTCTCTTGGCCTCGGCTCTGGCCCAGGATCCACGCGTTCTATTGTTGGATGAGCCGACGTTATCCCTGGATCTAGCCCACCAGGAAAGCTTCCTCTCGGTGGTGCATCGTCTTCATGCCGAGGAACAAATGACCGTCCTCATGGCCACCCACGATCTCAACTTGGCGGCGCGTTACGCGGATCGCTTGGTGCTTCTTAAAAAGGGACGCGCGGTATGCGATGGGACCGCCAGCTCCGTTCTCAAGCCGGAACAAGTGTCTTCCGTTTTCGGCGCCGAGGTTCGTCGGCTCGACAGCCCGGACGGTTCTTTCCACTTGATCCCGGCCTCGCGCAAAAAGAGCTCCCCATGAACCGCGCTCCCTTCCATCGCAAAACGACCTTGTGGGTTTGCTTGGTCTTGTTCGCCGCGGCCGCGTTGATTTGCCCCCTCATCGGGCCGACGTCCCTCAACCTCGGGCAGGCGTTGCGGGGTTTCAGTAGCCTGGGAACCGACACCCAAGTCTTATTCTCCTTGCGAATTCCCCGTGTCGCTCTCGCGCTCCTGACCGGCGCGGCGCTCGCCGTTGCCGGGGCCGCGTTCCAAGCCATACTCCGAAACTCCCTCGCGGATCCTTTCACCCTCGGGGTCGCGGGCGGGAGTTCCTTGGGAGCTGTCACGTTCCTCCTATTTATACCGGCCGCCGCCGGTCAGACATTCTTCCTTCCGGTCGCGGCTTTCCTGGGGGCTCTCGTCTCCGTGGGCCTTGTTTGGGGTCTAGCCCGTTTTCATCCCTCCGAGGGGGGCGGTTTTCATCCCACCACCTTATTGTTGGCAGGAATCACGGTGAATTATTTCTTTAACGCCCTCATCCTGTTGGCTTTTTATATCGTGGATTTCTCCCGAAGCGCTTCGATGATGCGCTGGATTCTGGGCGGGTTGGATTCGGCCGACACCTCCATCCTGGCCGCCGCCTTTTGGCCCTCATTAGTGGCTTTTATTGTGCTTTTATGCGTCGCGCCTTCCTTGGGTCTCCTGACCGCTGGAGAGGACGTGGCTCGTTCGAAGGGTGTTTCCGTCGGGATCACCCTCCAGACGGCGTTCCTGGCGGCGTCCCTGTTGACCAGTTCTGTGACGGCGTTCACGGGACCGATCGGGTTTGTGGGTCTCATGATTCCGCATGTTTTGCGCCGTTTCCTAGGCAACGATTTGCGATGGTTGCTCCCCGGAAGCGCCTTATTGGGAGGGGTTTTCCTGGCTTGCGCCGATACCGCGGCCCGCACTGTATTTGCCCCATCGGAATTGCCTGTGGGAGCGCTGACGGCCCTCCTGGGAGGTCCGTTTTTCTTGATTCTGTTGCTTCGGCAGGGAAAAACCTGGCGCTCCGAGTGACCCGTAAGCCCCTTTCATCAATAAAACCAAATACTTTTCGGTTTTGCTCCCTATAAAAAAACAAAACCCACCATAAAAAGAAGCGCTTTTTTATGGTTCATGCTTATTTATTGGCAATATCAAACTTGTAAAACCATTAAAACACAGCTTAACAAAATCATTTTTCCTGTTGCCTAGTTAAATGTTAAACGCTGGATTTTTTGACAATATTTGGTTGGAGCGGTATATTGCACAAAGGAAGTTAAACGAAGCCCTTTTTCATTACCAACCCACGGATCTTACTTCTGGTAGTTCTGCCGATAAACAATTAACGAGGTACCGCCATGAAGCAACATTTAAGAACTGGGGTCAGCCGTTCCGAATGGAAAAAGGGCCTTGAAACGCTGAATTCCTTCTGGAAATCCGGTTGTCTTCCGGATGATATGGAACGCCATTTCTTCCTGACCTGGTTCGCGCTTTCGGAAGGCCGCATTCTTAAAGCCGTCCGCGAGATGAAGCTTCATCGGAACACCTTTCAAAACTACCTGGCTAAGTTCCGCTTGGCGCGTCAAACCATACGTCTACGTCGTCTATGGCAAAAACTCGATGACGGTAAAGGGGCTAAAACCTTCTATTCTCGCATGCTGGCTTTCTATCGCAAAACCACCCCGCGACCTAGCGTTTCCCCCGAACAGAACAAGGCTTTGGTCGCGCTCTGGAAAACGGGCTTTCCCTCCAAGCTGTTGATGCCTCATTTCGTCCTTTGGGGTATCCGGTCCGGAAAGAGTCGTGAGTGGCTCCGAAAAAAATTGGATTTCTCGAATCGACATCTCATCCGCGTCCTGAGCCGTATCGCTGTCCCTAAATCCAGGGAGAATTTCTGGCTCTCGCCCTTGTCGCCCAAGGCCATCGAGCTGTACCTGCCCCGTTATCGTTCCCGGCTTAAAAAACGCAAGTTGATCTAACCGGTCGAGAAACTGGCCGTGGGTAAGTTTTTTCAACCCCCGCGACTGGGCCGCCCTTCCTCGGGCGGCCCTTTTTTTTCCCCGGCTTGCACCGGAGCATCCAAAAGTCGCCGTTGGGCGACCTAACGAGTGTCATACCGAAACGGTCGTTATTGTTTTGGATTGACAGCACCGGGAGGGAAGGAGTACAAGCGTTCTTGCCTTGGGTGATCGGGAATCCGGTGCGAATCCGGAGCGGACCCGCCACTGTAAGGGGCGTTGAACCTGCTTTTCTTTCCCGCTTTTGAAGCGGGACGTCACTGGACTACTTTTCGGGGTTTTCCCCGAAATGATTTCCGGGAAGACGGAAGGCGGTGCCCCAAGCCAGGAGACCGGCCCAAAGGTATGACTCGTCACTTTCCCCGGGAAACGGGAATGGCGGGGCCGTCCTTCCGAATCACACGGACGCCCGCGTTTCCTCCCGGTCACGCGGGTTTTTTTATGCCCGCGTAGGCGCGTCCACCATGATCCGGGAGAAGATCTTGAGAAACTCATTTTTTTTCTTTTTAAGCTGTTGGGTCTTTTCCCCTCTCCAAGCCCAAACCCTCGGGGTTTCTTCCACGCCGTCGCCTTCCCGATTTTTACTGGACGAAATCGTGGTCACCGCCGAGCGGTGGGAAACCTCGCGGCGCGAGGTGGCGTCGGATACGACGATTCTCACGTCAGCGGACCTGGAACACGGCTCGAATTTCAATCTCTCTGAAATCCTTCGCGGCGTTCCGGCGCTGGATGTGAACCGCACCGGCGGTCCCGGCGGTAACACCTCGGTCTTCCTTCGCGGTTCCGCCAATTCCAACACCTTGGTCCTGGTGGATGGGGTCGAACTGAATGATCCCGCCGCCGTCGACCGGAATTACGATTTCTCACACCTTTCGTGCGACAACCTCGAAAGGGTGGAAATCCTTCGAGGCCCTCAAAGCACCTTGTACGGTTCGAACGCCTCCGGGGGCGTCATTCAGGTTTTCACCCGTGGCGGTTTCGGAAAGCCCACCGCGTCCTTGTCCACCGAAGGCGGATCCATGGGCACCTTCAAAAACTCCTTTTCATCCCGGGGGGCCCTTGGAAGACTCGGATACACGGGTTCTTTTTCCCATTTCAAAACCAACGGCGTTTCCGCCGCCGATGCCTCCAGCGGAAATCTCGAGAAGGACCCGGATAAAAACCTGACGGGATCCTTTCGCACGGACCTTTCCTGGGGCCGTGGTTTCAAGACTTCCGCGATCTACCACGCCACCCAGGCGACGACAAGTTTGGACAACGGAGGCGGCGTCGGTCAGGACGATCCCAATTCGCTCGGTCGTCTCCGCGGGGACTCCTTTCGAATCCAAGGCGAAAACTCGCTGGGGGGAGGCGTCCTCAAGCAAAAGGCGGGATTTTCCACCCGTCGTCTCCGCCGCGAATATGACAACCCTGAGGACCCCTTGAACTCGTTCTTGTCCTGGAGCCACTATCTCGGCCGAGCTGTCAAATGGGATTGGGAAGCCCATCTCCAGCCGCTTCCGGGCCAAACCCTACTCGTGGGCTTTGAAACCGAGAAAGAATCGGCTGAATCGGATTTTTATTACGAAATCCCCGCTTACTCTTACCAGTCTTTAAGCCGTTTCGAGGACAAATCCGCCCGCGGTTACGGCGCGTACGCTCTTTTCCGTTCCTCCCTGCGCCATCGCGCTTTTATCACGGTGGGCGTTCGTAAGG
>CAZSKE010000005.1:14041-18527 GCA_964607325.1 uncultured bacterium
GGGTTCGGTTCCTTCGGGACTTACCGGTTGGCGCCGGCCTTGTTGATTCTTTCTGACACTAAATTACGGGGAAGCGTCGCCACAAGTTTCAAAGCGCCGTCCTTATTCCAGTTGTACGATCCCTCCACCGGGAACCCCGCTCTGCGGCCGGAGGAAAGCCGGGGTTGGGACGTTGGATTCGACCACGCCTGGACGCGCGGTTCCTTTTCGGGGACTTATTTTCACAATCGATTCCGCCAGATGATCGATTGGGTCGTGGATGATCCATCGGATCCTTGGTCTTACTCCGGCCATTACCGCAACGTGGCGTCTTCCATGACCCAGGGAGTGGAGGGCGTTTTTACCTGGAGCGCCTCCAAGCGTTTTTCGTCTTCATTGAGTTGGACGTGGCAAGACACGCTGGATGACACCACCGGATCGCCCCTGCTCCGGCGTCCCAAGCAAAAGGGCGCCGGGAAAATCACCTGGTGGTTGCGGGAGGGCGTCCGGTTCTCGGCGGATGTTCTGCACAAAGGAAAGCGCTTCGATTACGGATCCACCCAACCACTTCCCGAGGTCACGTTGGCGAGCTTCTCCGGTTCCTGGTCTTATTCCTCGAACCTCCGGCTTTTCGCGCGGTTGGAGAACGCGTTCAACCGCCGATACGAGGAAATCCGGGGTTACGGAACCGTCGGCCGTGTTTTTTTCGCTGGGACCGCCTTGTCCCTCTGATTCTTCGGTTTCGAATCGTTTTCTCGGGGATTTTCGGTTCACTCATGACATATTTTATGTTTATTTTATTTTTCCGCCGCAAACATTCTCTTCTCTCGTCTGTTTTCCTTTGGTTGAGTCCCTATCCGTTGTCAAGCGTGGACCCTTCGAGAAGATCGTCTTTCGACAATATTTTTTTTCCCTTCGAGTGGAAAAATTTCTTGACTTTGATTGGAATTGGCTTAAATAGACATCAGAAAGCTTCGACTTTGATCCCGACGCTCGAAAGTCTTCACAACGCCTTCCTTATCCCCGCCTCGAAGCAACGCTAGAGTCCCAAGCGGCCTCGCTCGAATCGATCGGTCGCAGGGTGGGTGGTGTGGAAGTTGGGGATAGATTGTGGAAACCGCTCGTTCGACCGGAAAGTCCGGAATATCGAACGGCGGTTTTTGTCGTCTTAGAGGAGTTCGGGTCGATACCACGAGCGGCTGTGGGCGAAGGATTGTTTACTTTCCACCGCTTGGGGTCGTGCGGAACTTGTTCACAAGGTTGTGCACAACGGTGGATAAGTCAGAGTAGGCTTCCGTTTTCTGGTGTCTTTGATTCCCTTTCGGCTTGGGGGATAAGACGGGGATAATTCTGTTGGTTGCCCCGAAAACGGATGATTTAGGCCGATTTTTCAAGTTTAATTTCGTATGGAGGTTTGTGGATGGCCGACGTCGACCTGTGGTCCCGTTGCCTTCAAAACCTCGAAAAAGACCTGTCTCGTCAAAGTTTCGAGACTTGGTTTAAGCCTACCCGGGCCACCCTGGACAACCAGACCCTTAAAGTCCAGGTCCCAAACGAGTTTTTCCGGGATTGGATCCAAGACCACTATCAAACCCAGCTTCAAAAAGCTCTGAAAACCGTTCATCCGGAACAGCTTGAAATCCATTTCGAGATCGAAGGCAAGCCCTCAAGCGGCGCGGAAGTTTCCGAACCCCTTCCTGTCGTCCCGAAACCAATTGAAATAATTCAAAAACCCATTTCGGTTCCGGAGTCCTCCCGCGATCATTCTGGCGGCGAGTTCGTCTTGAATCCGCGGTTTACTTTCAACAATTTCGTCGTTGGAAACAGCAACCGTTTCGCACACGCGGCGTCTCTGGCGGTTGCGGAATCCCCCGCGAAGAGTTACAACCCGTTGTTTATCTATGGAGGCGTGGGCCTCGGAAAAACACATCTTCTCCAAGCGATTGGCAACACGATCCGCATTCAGAACCCGCAGGCGCGCATTCTTTACATCTCTTCCGAGCGGTTTTTGAACGATTTTATCCAAGCCATCCAATCGGGCCGTCAACTGGATTTCCGTCATAAATATCGCACGGTGGACGTTCTCCTGATCGACGACATTCAGTTCTGGGAAGGCAAGGAATCCACCCAAGAAGAGTTTTTCCACACGTTTAATGTCCTTTATGAGGCTCAAAAACAGATTGTGGCCACTTCCGATAGTCATCCCAAAGAAATCCGCCTGGAGGAACGTCTTCGGAACCGCTTCGAGATGGGTTTGATCACCGATATTCAAGAACCCGATATGGAAACCCGGATCGCCATCCTCCGTAAAAAAGCCGAAACCGAAGGCTTCTTGGTTCCCCACGACGCCACGACATTCATCGCCCAGCACGTCAAGTCCAATATCCGGGAGCTGGAAGGCTCCATGTTGCGGGTGATCGCTTTTGCCTCCCTGACAAAACAGGAAATCAGCTTGGACCTTGTGAAAGAAGTCCTGAAGGACACCCTGCCCTCGGACGACCGGCGAATATCCATTGAAACCATCCAGCGTTTTGTGGCGGATCGTTACAATTGCCGATTCGGCGATATGATGTCCAAGAAACGCACGAAACAAATAGCTTTTCCCCGTCAAGTGGCCATGTTTCTGGCCAGGGAACTGACTCCTCACTCCCTTTCTGAAATCGGCGCGGCTTTCGGCGGCAAGGATCACACCACGATCATCCACGCTTACGACAAGATCGAGGACCTCCTGACGACGGACACCTCCCTTCAATCGGAAATCGTCTTAATCCGCAAGCACTTGCTGGAAGGTCCCACCTCCTAATCACCGTCTTTCCACACCCATCCCCAAGAATCCGCTTTGGTCTTTTTCACGTCCGGTCCAAAAAAAACCACGGGGACTGTCCACCTCTTTTCGGGGATAACCGAAGGGTTCCTCGTGGAAAACAAGACCCATCGGGCATTTCGGTTGCGGGCCTGTGGACAAAGGCTATAATACCCACGGTTTTTACACTTCAAAAATTCGACGCATTTCGTTGAAAAGTCCTTTGTTTCGTCGTTTCCACACATATCCACGACGCCTACCACTACTACTTTTTTTAAACTTAAAAGACTTTAAACAGAAGCTGTGAAGCACCTGAGAAGGAGCCAGGCATGAAAGTCGTGGTCAGCCGTTCCGACTTGCAAAAAGGTGTTTCGACGGTCCAAAGCGCCGTGGCGGCGAAAAACACCATGCCGATCCTGGCCAACATCCTCCTCGAGGCAAAAGAGAACCGTTTAGAGTTTGTGGCGACGGATTTGGACATGGGTATTCGAATGAGTGTGCCCGCGGAAGTTGTCAATAAAGGAAGCATCACGATCAACGCCAGGAAACTATCTGATATTTGCCGGGAACTTCCGGATTCTTCCGTGGACATTGAGACGGACGATGGCCAGAAATTGACCCTGGTCTGCCAGAAATCGCAATTCAAGATACACGGAATGCCGAAAGACGATTTCCCCATTCTTCCTGAGTTGAAAAAAGAAAAAGCCTTCAAAATAAAAGGAAGCCTTCTTCAGGAAATGATTCGAAAAACCCTGTTCGCGGTCTCCGCGGACGAGACTCGTTATGTCTTAAACGGCGTTTTTTTCCAACAGGAAGGAGGAAAATGCCGAATGGTGTCCACGGATGGACACCGGTTGGCTTATATCCAGAAGAAAATGGAGGGGAAGAGTGATGAAAAAAACTCCATTATCATCCCCACCAAGGCTTTGAACGAGGTCTCGAAAATCCTCTCGGAAGTCTCCAAGATCAAGGAAAACGAGGATCAATCCATCGAGATCACCTCGACGGAAAACCAGGTGAAGTTTTTGATCTCGGGTGTTGAAATCATCTCACGCTTGATCGAGGGGCAATTCCCCAATTACGAGCAAGTGATTCCTAAAGAAACCGGCAAGAAAATAGAGGTTCCCACGGGGGCGCTGGCCGCCGCCACGCGTCGAGTTTCCATCCTGGCCTCTGAAAAGTCCAATTCGATCAAATACAAGTTCTCCAAGGGAAAAACCACCATATCGGCCAACACGCCCGACATGGGGGAAGCCAAAGAGGAATTGGATCTAGGCTACGATGGCGAGGAACTCTCGATCGCCTTCAACGCGAAATACGTTTTGGATGTCCTTAAAAACGTCGGGACGGCGGATACGGTGGTAGAACTCACCCAACCGCTGAACCCCGGGCTTTTCCGCCCCAAGGATGACGCGGATTACCTGTGTGTCATCATGCCGATGCGGGTCTAACAGGGAACGAAGTAGCCGTCTCGTCCCCACAAAAACCAAAGACGGGTTCGAGGGCTGGCGAAAGCCGGCCCTTTTCTTTGGGGCGTGGACATGTCATGATTATGTACACTATAATGACATGGTTGGAGGGTTCCCGTGAAAACAGCCACTTTCAGCCAATTCCGTAACAACGCCAAAAAATTCTTCGACGCCGTTGAGAGCGGTGAAACGATCGAGATCTACCGCCATGGAAAGCCCGTGGCGGTGGTTTCGC
>CAZSKE010000006.1:0-949 GCA_964607325.1 uncultured bacterium
TGGACTTGGTCACCGAGTCGTTCACGTTGATGGCGGGCACCAGCAGTTCGCCCTTCTCGAACATCTGGTACAGGCGATGCACGCCGGTGGTGGTCTCCTCGGAGACGCCGTTCCACTCCTTGACGACGTTGTGCCAGAAGCCGGGCTCGCTCTTGAGGGTCTCCTTGAGCAGGTTCAGGATGATCTGAACCTCCTTGTTGTCGGTCTTTTGGTCCAGGAATTTGGGGTCGTTCTCGGCCTTGTATCCCCAATGGATGAGCAAGGTCGCGTCGCCGCCGTCATCGACAACCTGCATGGGGCCTTTGCCGCCTGGGAAGGTGAGCATCCGCTTGGTGCACCACCAGTACTCCTCGAGCGTCTCGCCCTTCCAGGCGAACACCGGGATGCCCGCATTCGCGATGGCGGCCGCCGCGTGGTCCTGGGTCGAGAAGATGTTACAGCTGGCCCAACGCACGTCCGCGCCCAGGCTCGCCAAAGTCTCGATCAGCACCGCCGTCTGGATCGTCATGTGCAACGATCCGGACACGCGGACGCCTTTCAAGGGTTTCGCGGCCGAGTATTTCGCCCGCACGGACATCAGACCCGGCATCTCCTTCTCGGCGATCTCGATTTCCTTGCGGCCCCAGTCGGCCAAGCTGATGTCCTTCACCTTGTAGTCGCCCATGTTCATCCTCCGATGTTTTTGAAAAGACTTTTCCACTTAGCGTTGTGAGGGTGTTCGTTTCTTCCTCGCCCGGAGAGCGAAGGCCTCCAGGCCGTTCTTCAAGGGGAACGTCTCCTCTTCCACCACGTCCAGGCCCGCCCGCGTCAGCCAGGAGCGGATGTCACCCGTCTTGAAACCCAGCCAGCGGTCGTGGAACCGGCTGCGCATCTTTTCGTCCCGGTGCTTGGCCAGGTCGATCAAGACGAACGTCTTGCCGGTCTTGAGCACCTTGGCCTGACGCGCAAT
>CAZSKE010000006.1:959-3135 GCA_964607325.1 uncultured bacterium
CTGTCGGGATTTGCCTTCAGGTCGAGCATTTCAGCCTCGAGGAGCACCTTTTCCGGCTCGGACATGTGGTGCAGAACCATCGTCATGACCGCGCAGTCCGCCTCCTCGTCGCGCAACGGCAGGTGCGAGAGGTCGCCCACGCGGAGGCTCACCCGGGTCTCGTCCAGATGGTGCCGTTTACGCGCCTCCTCCAACATGCCGGGGGAATTGTCCACCCCGATGACCCGCTTGGCTTTCCGGCTGAGCAAAGGCAGAAGATCCCCGGTGCCACAGCCCAGGTCCACCACGACGTCGCACTTGGGGATGAGGCGTTCCAACCGCTCCTCCATGCCCGACCCGGCCAGGAGTTCCTCCTTCAGCTGTTCCCAGTTCTCGGCCACGGTGTCGAAGAACCGCGCCGTGTCCTCTGCGCGTCGATGGTAGACACGGTCGGCCGTTTCCATGTCCTGTCGGTGCCTGGGATACCCTTCTTTCTTGATCAGTTCCGGCCAAGCGTTGCCGGATGGCTCCGGGGCCGCCGAGTAGAACGACCACAGGCCGTCTTTTCGGCACTGGAGGAGGCCGCAGTCCGTCAGGATCTTCAGGTGCCTGGAGACGCGCGACTGCCCCATCCCGAACACGGAAACCAACTCGTTGACGTTCAGTTCATGGCGAAGGAGGACGCCGTAGATACGGAGCCGGGTCTCGTCCGACAGGGCTTTGAACCGTTCAAGGAGCATGACACTTCACTATATCAAGATATATTGATATAACCACCCGGGAGACCGTTTGTCAATGGGGTGAGTTCCATATCCAGCGGAATTCAGGTAAAAAGGAGCCTCTTTGAACCAGGGCTTGCCCTGCCTCGGGGCGGAAATCACGGAGTGAATCCGGGATCCCCTGTGTCAGCGGTGGTTCTGAAATTTCGTTACGGCTCAGACACGGATGCTCCGGGCGGGCATACAATATCTCCACCTTGAAAGGGGGCTTTCATGAAACATTCGAACGCGGGGCGCGTATCCCGCCTGCTTTTCCTTCTGGCGGGTTGTTCCCTTGCCGCGGGTTGCGCGGCCGTTCAGCAACAGGCCGTGGAGATGCTGACGTTGGCCCAGTGCCAATTCAGGTTGGCCTCGGTGGCGGGCACGACTTTGGCGGGGATCCCCCTCCAGGGGGGCTCGAATATCAGCGCGCTGAACCTCCTCAAACTCCAGCAGGCCTACAGCACGGGCACCCTGCCGTTGGAGTTCACCGTGAACGTGGAGGCCAAGAACCCTAACACCTCGGCGGCCAGCATGAGCGGAATGGAATGGATATTGCTGATGGACGGGGTGCAAATGACCACGGGGCTTCTGCAGAAACCCGTCTCCATCCCGCCGAACAACGGGGTCGGCACCATCCCCATGGGGATTGGCCTCGACCTGAAGAAGACCCTCTCAGGCAAGTCGCTGGATGCGATGACCAACATGGCGTTGAGCGTGGCGGGGGAGGGCGCGAAGCCCACGAAGCTGTCGCTTCAAGTGAAGCCCCAGATGACGGTCCTGGGACAGATCCTGCGGTATCCCGGCTACGTCACCGTCACCCACGAGTTTCCCGCGCAATAAAGCGAGCCGAAACAGGGATAGGGGCGTTCCTTCGGGGACGCCCCTTTTTTTTATCGCGTGTTTCAATGGATGATTCGGAAGAGGCGCGGCATGTATTTAAGAGCGCTGTTTCGCGGTGAAAAGACCTAACAGGGTTCTGGAAAATATTTGCGCGCCGCTATTAACTCGCGTTGGCGAATTTCAATAGTTCCAGCTTGAACTTTTCCGCCTCCTCCAAGAACGGCAAATGGCCGCTTTTCTCGAACCTCACCACGTGGGAATGCTTGATGGCATTCGAGATTTCCGTGGCGAAAGCAAAGGGGCAGAAGCGGTCGGAGGCGCCGTGGAATATGGCCGTGGGGACATGGATGCGCTCGAAATCGGGCCGTAGATCCCCGTTGCGCATTTCCACTAGGCATTGGGTCAGGGCGTAGGGCGTGGCCTGCAGGGCGATGTTGTAAAGCCAATCGCTTTGAAGGGGGTCCAGGGAAGTGTCGTTGGATTTGAAAATCCGGATGATTTCCCGCAAGACGTTCTTGGGGTTCTCCTGAAGATGGTCGATCAGCGCGTCGACCGAGGGGAGGCTTAACCCCGAGGCGAAACCGGGACGACGGGTC
>CAZSKE010000006.1:3145-18287 GCA_964607325.1 uncultured bacterium
GGTCCAAACGGGCGCCGCGGCGTCGCACAGGACCAATTTGGAAACGCGGGCGCCCTGGTGCTTGGACATGTAACGGATCGCCACGGAAGCCCCGATGGAATGGCCGAACAGAACGACTCGGTTGAGATCGAGATTCTCCAGGACGCCCTTCAGGTCGTCCGCGAGCGTATTGTAAAAATATTCCCCGATCACCTTGTCCGACATTCCGAAACCCCGAAGGGAAGGCGCGACCACCCGGTAGCCGTACGTCGTTAGGGGCGAGAGGAGGGGTTGGAAGACCTCGTTCGAAAAGGGCCAGCCGGGGAGAAGAACGATGGGATGGCTGGCGCCTTGATCCAGCACATGCAGTTGAACTCCCGGGGTGCCTTCGATGAACTTCGACCGGTTGGTTTCCAGGGCGCTTGTGATGATGGGATTCTCCTTAAGGTGGGTTCGCTTGGGGCGGGTTCGTTGAGCCACTATAGCAGGATGCTGAAAAAGTCCCCAGCTGGGGACTTTTTCGTGTCTTGCTCGCGAATCGCCCTGGCGGAAATAAGGCATTCGTGGTGATTCGCTCGAACCCCGTGGCTACTGGCGTGCTTTGCAACCCTTTTGGGTTGCTACTGTCCCCAGGCTTCGGCCTGGGGACAGGGTGCAAAAACAGTTTTCAGCACCCTGTTAGTGTTCGCCTAACATGCCCCAGTTCACTTCCGTCAAACGATCCTGATCGTCGAACCAGAACTCCACATCGTAGCTGAAACGCCAGCTTCCCCGCTTGTGCTTGAAACGCAATCCGTGGCGGTTACGCTTCCCATCCTCCAGTTCCTCGTCGAACTCGTAATAGCTCGACTCGAACCCGTTGCGAAACTCGCCGAAGGGGGTCTTGTCCGTGAGGTCGCCGGGAAGCGTGAACACGAAACCTTCGCTCCCCGAGGGCCGTTTCCAGGTGAACGTCCCCGTCGATTTTCCCTCGTAACGGCTCATGGAAATGTTGAGATACTGGTATTGATAGCGGGGCTTCCCGCTCGAGTTCCTGTGCTCCAACGTCCTCGTGTATTTCCACTGTTCCCGCTTCGACCGCGCCTTGAAATCCAGCATTTTGGAACGAACACCCTTATACCAGAATTCGCCCCGGATGAAATCGAACACCAACATGGCCGGGTCTCCCTCATAGAGGGCCCCCAGGCGCTTGGCTTCGGCGCTCAGAAGTTCGCTGTTCGCGTCTTTTCCGTCTCTTTTCTTTTCCTCTTTTTTTTCCTTCTTGCGCTCCTCGCGGGTCAAGGTCGGGACCGGGCGCTCCATCCTCAATTTCTCGATTTCCAGTTGGACCCGCTCGTTCTCGAGCTTTTGCTTCTCCAACTCGAGCTGGAGCCTTTGGACTTCCAGGTCGCTCTTCGAATCAGCCGCCTTCGCCGCCCCCGCGACCCAAAGCGGAGCTGAAGCCAAGATCAAAAACCACGTCATCAGCGCTCGAAAGCGTCCCATGCGAACCGTCCTCTTCGTTATAAAAAAGGCCCCGGAAGTTTCATCTCCCGGGGCCTCCACTTCACGACCTCACCCCCGAAGGGGTGTCCAACATTACAGCTGGTAACGGAGCTGAGCCCCGATCACCCCGTTGGAAATTTGCTCGAAGATGTTCCTCATCTGCAAATCGAGGGTCCAGTTCTTCACAGTCGCGCTGACGCCATTGGTGATCATCAGGCGTTCCGCGGGCTCGACCGTGTTCTCACCGGTGGTCTTGTCCTCGAAAGCGAGCGAGGAAGAGGCTATGTCGGAGGAGATCTCAACCTTGCTCTTGCAGGAGGCGATCAGTTCCTTGGCAATGCCGGAACGGAAGGTCAACCAAGAGGTCAAGGAGGATTCCACGCCGATGTTGGCGTAAATGGCCATGTAATTGCGCTCCGCCGACGCTTGGCTATCCAGAACGTTCAGGATGGCGACAGTGTCGTGCATCGCGACCTGCTCGCGGGAGCTCTTGTCCATGTAACCGGTCAAGCCCACGACCACCATGCCCATGCCATCATGAACCTTGCGGTTCAGGTTGGCGCCCAGGCTGAAGAAGGTGTCCTTGTACTCGACGTTGGCCATGGCGTGCTCGCCGTCCGCGAAATCGCCGTCGTTGTTGTTGTCGCATTTCAAGTCGTCCTTGATGGCCAATTTGTCCATCCGGACGGTTCCGACCACGTGCAAGGTGTTGTTCTCGCCCGCGTCCTTGATCCCGCGCAGTTTCAAGCGGATGGAGGAAATGCCGTCCCCCTCCAGCTTCGCGATGCACTGCCCAAAGGCGGCCCCGGCTCCTGCCAAACGGGCCAGGTTGGTTTCGTTATTCACGGAACCCATGGTGTATCCGAGACCCACATCTAAGTGGTTGAAGGGTCCCACGCCATCCTTGCCGTAGCCCACTTGCAGGCCCATCATGCTCGAACACTGGTCGTTGGTGTCGACGCGGCTGAAATCCTCAGGGGTGGTTCCTTCGGTCCCAGTATCGGCCAGGGTAACCTCGGCGCCCGTGGCCTTGTTGCGGCCGTACTCCACGCGAACGCCCAAGACTCCCTCACCAACGTTGAACGCCTTGATGAAGTCGAAATTGCGCTCCGGCGTCAAAACAGTGCTGGTCAAGGTCAAGCCCGGGATATTTCCCACGCTCAAACCAGCATGGGTGGAAAGAGTGGGGATGGTTAAAGCTCCATCAGTTCCCGTCAACAGGGTGCTCCAACCGACCACGTTCTCGAACACGCCAAGGTAGTTTCCTTGGGCATAGATGTTCGCCCACGCTTGGTTGGGAGCCAAAACCGGCCGGTCCAGGTACAGGGCCCAATTGCCGATCTTGCAATCCTTACGGATGATGCCGCCCCAGTTTCCGTTGCTTCCCAGCTTGTTTTCAAAGAAACCCATGCGGTGCTCATACAAATTGAAGTTGACGATCTGGTTCGGGAAATCGAACACGTTGTCAACCCCATTTTCTTGATCCGCACGGATCCCGATTCCCAAGTCGCGAATGTCGTCGGCCGAAGCCAACGTCGCACCCAGGGAAAGGATCGCCGCAAACATCGCTAGCGCAAAAATCTTCTTCATGCTTCCCATCCTCCCAGAAGAATTTGGGCCTGCACTCCTCAGGGAAGAGTGCCACGCCCAGGTTGTGTCAGGCGCCTTTATGAGGAGCGCCTGGAAGAACGCAACGAGCGTGGGACACTTCCACAAGAAGTGCCACCCGCTATGGGTTCTTCGGTAAAACGGTTGAGGCTTTTTATCGCTTTAACCCGAAGAAACACCTGTTGCGTAAGGCTTATGACCGCGCCCGCACCGAAACGGCCCGGGCGGTTAACCGGGGTAAATATACGTAGTGATTTATTGAGTGTCAAGCACAAAACCCTCAAAAAACACCATATTCTGTGGGGGTTATAACATTAAACCACCTCAGGTTGACAGCTTATGGTATTCAATTGATAATTTACTAAATTACGGCGTTTTTAGGGTCTTTTCCTTCTCAAGGAAGAAAACCCCGTTTTATATTCAACTCGGTTTCATGCGGCTTATTACTCGACGGTGACGCTTTTCGCCAGATTTCTGGGTTGGTCAATTTCCCTTTTCAGGCAGACGGCCAACTCATAAGCCAATAATTGCAAGGGCAATATGGCCAATAGGGGCGTCAAGCCTTCAGGCGACTTGGGGATTTCCAAAACCGTTTCCGCCTTGCGGGACGCTTCCTTGTCCCCTTTTTCGACAACAGCGATCAAGCGGGCATGACGCGCTTTTGCCTCTTCCATATTGTTGAGAATCTTCTCATACACCTGCGTGGACCTCAGGGCGATGGCCACAACGGGCATTCGGTGGTCAATGAGGGCGATGGGCCCATGCTTCATCTCGCCGCCCGGATATCCCTCCGCGTGGATATAGGAAATCTCCTTGAGCTTCAGAGCCCCTTCCAGGGCGATGGGATAGTTGAGGCCCCGGCCCAACTAAAGAAAGTTGTAGTGCGAGGCGTAGCGGCGCGCGATCGTTTTGAGGTTCCGATTCATTTTCAAGCACTGGGCGGACAGGGAGGGGATGCGAGAAAGTTCCTTGCCCAAGGAGCGGAGGACGCCCACGGGATGCGCTTTTCTTTTCGCGGCCCAATCGAGCGTGAAAAGCCACAAGGCCGCCAACTGGGTGGTGAAGGCCTTCGTGGAGGCCACGCCGATCTCGGGCCCCGCCCGCGTGATGAGGCAGAAGTCAGCCTCGCGCGCCACGGAGCTTCCCACCACGTTGCAGATGGCCCCCACCCGCGCGCCGCGTTGTCTCGCCTCCCGCATGGCCACCAGGGTGTCCACCGTCTCCCCGCTTTGGGAGATCACCACGGCCAAGTCCCCGGGTCCCACCACGGGCTTTCGGTACCGGAACTCGTCGGCGTAGTCCACCTCGACCGGAACGCGAAGATGCTCCTCGAGGAGGAATTTCCCCACTTGGGCGGCGTAATAAGACGTTCCGCAGGCCAAGAGCAGGACGCGGCGGACTTTCAAGGCTTGGGCTTCGGTCAAGGTCTCCTCGGAGGCCAGACGAACCCGTCCGGTCGCCGCGTCCAGGCGACCCAACAGGGTGTCCAGAAGCGCCCGAGGCTGTTCGAAGATCTCCTTCAACATGAAATGCGGGTAACCGCCTTTTTCCGCCTGGTCGGCGGACCACTGGATGGGCAGGGGACGTTTGACGTGGACTCGGTTGTCCTCGATCCCCATCGCCTTCACGCCTCCGGCGGTTAACACCACCATCTCGCGGTCTTCCAAATAAAAAACGCTTTTGGTGTGCGTGAGAAGCGCCGGGACATCGGAGGCCAAGAAGTTCTCATGCTCGCCCAAACCCACCACCAAGGCGCCCCCGCCGCAACGGGCTCCGATCAAGGTGCCCGGCTCCCGCCTCGAAAGGCAGACGATGGAATAGGTCCCTTCCACTTTAGCCAGCGCCGCGCGAACCGCCTCGCTCCAGGGGCGGCGTTTGGCCTCCTCCTCGATGAGGTGCGCCAGGACTTCCGTGTCGGTCTGGGAACGGAACCGGTGGCCTTGAGCGATGAGCTTGTGACGAAGCGCGGCATGGTTCTCGACAATGCCGTTGTGCACGAGCGCCAGATCGCCGGGGCAATCGAGGTGGGGGTGGGCGTTGTCGTCGGTGGGGGCGCCGTGGGTGGCCCAGCGGGTGTGGCCCACGCCGCAGGAAGAATCCCCCCAAGGGCGCCTTTTCACTTCCGCGTCCAAGTTGGCGATTTTGCCGGCCTTTTTAGCGAGTTTGAGCCGGCCGTTGGCGGTTAAAATCGCCACCCCGGCGGAATCATAGCCTCGATACTCGAGTTTCCTCAGGCCCGCCAGGAGGATCGGGACCGCCTGTCGCGATCCCGCGTAACCCACGATTCCGCACATAGATGAAACCCCTTGAAAGAATGTAGGAATATAGCACAACCACTTCTTTTCACCCAACCCCTCCAAAGTTTCCTAAAATCACACCCCGAACCCGTTTTTCACACCCCGAACCAGGAATAAGGAAATGGAAAAATTCAACCTCGACGGTCCCGCCGCGTTCGTGATCCCCCACTGGAGCCAAGGCACTCCCATGGAGCGCAAGTGGCTGGACGAGACCCTGGAAAAGATCAAGGCCCAGACCGACCCGAATTGGGTGGTCTTGATCGCCGACGGAAACTCCCCCTCGGCGGAGGCCAAGGATTACCTGAGGAAGCTCGAGAAGGATTGGGCCGGCAAGTTCATCCCGCTTTTCATGGACCACTCGGACGGCCCGGGCCACGCCCGCAACGTCTGCATCAAACACGCCTACGAGAAGAAATACCCCTTCATCGTCTTCATCGACGCCGACGACCTGACCCACCCTTGGCGGGTGGAGGTGGCGCGCGATTTGTTCAAGAAGAACCCCGATCTCGGCGTGGTGTACAGCACCTTCAACGTGATCGACGAGAACGGCCGACCCACCGCTTACGCCAAATGTTCCCAATCGATCGTGGAAATCCTCGAGGCCCACAGCAACCCACCCCAGGGCAAGGACGCCTGGATCAGCATCTGCTCCGAGGCCGGGTACGTGAACCTCACGTCCACCACGTCGGTCTTGACTGGAATCGCGCTCGAGATCCCCTTCCCCGGCGAGAAGGCCAGTGAGGACTATTACGCCTGGTTGTGCTACTCCGCCAGCGGCGCCGAGTTCGCCTTCACGCCCTTGACCCCCACGCAGTACCGCATCCCCCAGAACACGCAAGGGTCGGCCTCGCGCAGTCGCGAGGGCGGCAAATCGAAGTTCTACGAGACGAAGTGCCGCGTGGACGCCGCCGGCGTGGAAGCCGCCATCGGGTTGGCCACGAAACGCGGCGCGATCGACGCGAAGCGGGCCGCCGACATCCGGGCCAAGTTCTACATCAAGGAAGCCGTCACCATGTTCCGAGAGAAGGAATTAGGCCTGGCGAAGATGTGCGTGGAGAACGCCCTCAAGCACAACGCCGCCCTGGCGGGGCCGATGATCCACGCAAAGGGCCTGGACAAGCTTACCTAAGGCGGATGAAGGCATCGCCCGAAGCCGCGAAAAAAGCCCGGCGTCCGAGAAGCAACCATTCCGCTTTTTGACTCCGTGCTTAGCGGGCGGTTGACGACTGACCACGGGCAAAAAATCAATTTTCACGACTGACCCCTTAGCTGAAGGGACAAGGCGATCAAGCGGTCGAGATCGAGGGTTTCACCGCGAACCATCGCTTCCAATCGGCAGGCTTTCATCGCGTCCCGGCCTTGGGTCTCGCTCCATCCACCGGACCGTATCGAATTGAAAAGGGTTTTCCGGCGGGTTTGGAAAATCGCGCGCGTCACCCGGAATAGATTCTTCGTGTCCTCCACTCCCAGCAACAGCTCTTTCTTGGGGATCAGCTGAACGAAGGCCGATTCGACCTTGGGGACCGGCCGGAAACACTTGCGGGGAACCGGGAAAAGAATCCTGAAATCGGCGTAATACCTGGCGCAGACGCTCAGCGCGCCCCAAGCCTTGGTGCCGGGCTTCGCCGCGAGACGTTCCGCGACCTCCTTCTGGATCATCAGGTAGATGGAACGAATCCTGCCCCGTTCCTGTTCCAAAAGGCGGGTGATCAACGGCGTGGTCAGAAAGTAGGGAATGTTGCCCGCCAATGTGATCCGGGCGGGCGGGGGGGGCACAAAGGGCGCGAAGTCCAATCGAAGGATGTCCTCCTTGAGGATTCGCATGAAACCCTGACCCTTGAAACGCCGCTCCAGAAACGCGTGGAGTTTGTGGTCAGGCTCCACCACCAGGAGAGGCCTGTTTTTCTTGACCAGTTTCTCGGTCAAAGCGCCGGTACCGCCCCCCACTTCCATCAACACGTCTCCCGGCGGCACCTCGATGGATTGGTCGATCTGGCTCAGGATGTTTCGATCGACGAGGAAATTCTGCCCCGCGGTCTTCCGGGGCCTGAACCCGTCTTTCTTGAACAAATCCCGAAGGTCCGTCATTCCGAGCCGCCATTTGACGGTCGCGGACCGCCCCTATCGACGAGGGTCGCGCCCATTCGATCCTCTTCCTCGGACACGGCCATCCGTTTGTGAACCATTACTTGGATTTCTTGGGGAACTGGGAGTGAGCCTGTCTTGCCGAAAGCTGTTTGGCGAGATGGAGGGCTTCCAGGGTGCTGGAAGGATCGGCTTTCCCCTTCCCCGCGATATCGAACGCCGTGCCGTGGTCCGGCGAGGTGCGGATGAAGGGCAGGCCCAGGGTGAGGTTCACCGCGCGTTCCGGTTCCAGCACCTTGACGGGGATCAGGCCCTGGTCGTGGTACAGGGCCACCACGGCGTCAAATTCGTTATGGGCCACCCGTTGGAACAGCGTGTCGGGGGGATAAGGCCCCGTCACGTTCCACCCGAGCGCGCGACACCTTCTCACCACGGGGGCCACCACCCGGATTTCCTCGTTTCCAAAGGCGCCGCCCTCCCCCGCGTGGGGGTTCAAGCCCGGCAAGGCGATTCGCGGGTTCCGGATCCCGAACCCATCCCGGAGGGTTCGATAGGTCAAAGCGATTTTTCGCGCCAGGTGGGGGGCCGTCAATTCCCGGATGGCTTTTTGGAGGGAAACATGGATGGAATTCAAGGTGATGCGGAAGGGACCGCCCACCATCATCATGGCGTAGTCCTTCGTCCCGGACCAATCCGCCAACATTTCGGTGTGACCGGGATACTTGAACCCGGCCCGGTGCACGGCTTCCTTGTGAATCGGGGCCGTCACCACGGCCTTCACCTCGCCCACCATGGCCAACCGCACCGCGTGTCGGATGTAGGAAACCGCGGCCGCCCCACAGGCGGCGTTCACCCGCCCGAACGTCACCTGGGCGGGCCCACCCAAGTCGAGCACTCCCACGGCTCGTTTCAAACCGAAGACCTCGACCGGGGAAGGGACTTTCACCAAGGGAAACCGGATGTTAAACCGGTGGGCGGCGTCGGCCCAGAGCGGCCAGGATCCGATCAGAAGATGCCCCGACCGCTCGGACGGCGATAGACGCCCCAGGGCCTTCAACGTCACCTCGGCCCCCACTCCGGCGGGATCCCCCATGGTGATGGCGATTAATGAGCGAGTCACGCGTCCATCCTTCGACGTTATTCGTTGTCGGTCGTTTGTCCTTGGCTAAAACAAACCATCCACAACCCATAACCCTTTTCAACCCGTCGATCAGCCGACCGCGGTCTTTAAAGCATTTTCGCGGCGAGGGCCGAGAGGGGCGAGCGTTCCGACTTGGTGAGCGTGATATGGCCGAAGATCTCCTGGCCTTTGAAACGCTCGGCCAGCGCCACCATGCCGTTGGAGGAGGAGTCCAGGTAAGGGTTGTCAATCTGGTAGGGATCGCCGGTCAAGACGATCTTGGTGCCCACCCCGGCCCGCGACACGATGGTCTTCACCTCGTGCGGGGTGAGGTTCTGGGCCTCGTCCACGATGAGATATTGTTTGGGGATGGACCGCCCACGGATATAGGTCAGGGCCTCGATCTCGAGCTTGCGCGTGTCCAGCAGGTACTGGACCTTGCCGTCCACGTCCTCGGACTCGCCGGACAAGTGGCTTCCCTTGTCCAGGATGAACTCCAGGTTGTCGAAAATGGGTTGCATCCAGTGGGCCATTTTCTCGTCTTTGGACCCCGGCAGGAAACCGATGTCCTTTCCCATGGGGATGATGGGCCGGGACACCAAAACGCGGCGGTACTTTTTCTCGTCCATGGTCTTCAAAAGGCCGGCCGCGATGGCCAACAATGTCTTGCCGGTGCCGGCACTGCCCACCAGGGTGACGAGGGAGATGCGGTCGTTGAGGAGCAGGTTGAGGGCGAACATCTGCTCGCGGTTCAGCGCCTTGACGCCCCAGGCTTCGGGCTCCTTGATCCACAACACTTGGGCTTCCCTCAAGGATTCCTTGTAAACGCCCAGGGCCGTCTTGTTCTCGTGGATCTCGCTCTTGAGGTACAAAAACTCGTTGTCGTACAAAGGCTCCTCGAGCTTGTAGCTTTCCACGGAAATTTTGCCCGCCTTGTAAAACTGGTCCAGGTCGCCGTCCTTCACGAGCAAGGTCGTCCACCCGGGATACAACTCGTCGATATTGACCTTGTTGGTCTCGTAATCCTCCGCGACGAGCCCGAGGGCGTCGGCCTTGATGCGGACGTTGATATCCTTGGTGATGAACCTCACTTCCTCGCCTTTTTGCTTGAGGGAGAGGGCGACCCGAAGGATCGAATTGTCGACTTTCAAGTGCGACAGCCCGGGCGGCAGGACGCCGTCGGTTCCATTGATCTCGACCCGCAGGACGCCCCCGTTGGCGAGCGCCACGCCCTCCTGGAGCTTGCCCTTGGCGCGCAAGGCGTCGAGGGTTCGCGCCACCTCCCGGGAATTGCGCCCCCGCTCGTCGTGGGCCTTCTTGAACGCGTCCAGTTCCTCGATGACGCCCAGGGGAATCACCACATTGTTGTCCTCGAAAGACTCCATGGCTCGGGGGTTGTGCAAGAGGACGTTGGTGTCGAGCACGAATGTTTTTTTCATGAGGGTCGAGCCTCCGGAGCGGGGATGAGCGACGTCAACAGGGACCAGGCGGATAAAACAATATGGAAGGACCAGAAGATGGTCCGGTCATAGGCCGAAGCGAACGAAAAAGCCTCGGGCCAGAGGGAGATCATCAAAAGCATTAGGACCATCATATTGCCCGTGAAAATGTAAATCAAGGAGAACACCTCCCCGGCCTCCTTGAGATCGGGTTGCGGGTGAACCAGGGTGTAAACGGTCAGGGTCCAATGGTACGCGTACAAGAACCCCACGACCCCCGCCAACGGAGCCTTGAAGACGACCGCCGACAAAGCCCAGACCCCCAGGGCGATCGCCGCGTAGAAGGGGAAAACGTAAGGCGCCAGGCTGATGAACCAATGGGACTTATTGATGAGGGTGGACCCCCCCGAGGTCGTGGCGTGCACAGCGGTCACGCGCCCCCCCATTAGCAAGGCCGCCAAGGCGTGGGTCAGCTCATGGGCCAGGATGTGTGACAAAAGCGGCCGGTAGAAGAACAAGTGCAACAAGAAATAAAGCGCGAAGCCACCCAAAAACCAGGGCATGTGGAGGCCCAAGGGACGAGCGCGGGTGAAACCCTCGACCAAAGCGCAAGACAAACCCACGCCCCACCAAAGCAGGAGCGCTCCCAGTACGCCCATCACGATGACCTTGAGGAACCCCTTCAAGCGATCCCCTTCTCACCTTAAAGTACCCAAAAGCCATAAGCGGGATGCGGCTATCCGCCATCCGCCATCCGCGGTTTTGGGATTTCCTTGGCGATCTCGTAAACCACCTCGCGGGGAAGACCCCTCATTTTCGCCACGGCCTTGACGGCTTCAGTCTTGGAAAGGCCCCGCGTCCCCATCAAGTCCCGCAGTTGATCCTCGATGGAGGCGCCCAACCAACGCTCCGGGACGGAACGGTCCACCCGCTCGGCCCCTTCCACCACCAGGGTGATCTCGCCCCGGATCTCCCGTTCCGAGAAACGATCCTTGAGTTCCTGGAGGCTTCCCCGCTCGAACGTCTCGTGCTGTTTGGTCATCTCGCGGGCCACCACGGCGCGCCGGGAGCCAAACACGTTCAACAGGTCCGCCAGGCAGGCGGATAAACGGTGGGGAGCCTCGTAAAAAACCAGGGTCGCCTCCTCGGATTTGAGCCGCCCCAACGCCTCTCGTCGCGCTCCTCCCTTGGGGGGCAGAAAGCCGGAGAAAAGAAACCGATCCGTCGGAAGCCCCGAAGCCGCCAAGGCCGCCGCCAGGGCCACCGGACCGGGGACCGGGACGATGGGGTGTCCCGCCTCGACCACGGCCCGGACCACTTCGCGGCCCGGGTCGGAAATGCCCGGCATGCCCGCGTCGGTCACGAGCGCCACCCGTTTCCCTTCGCTCAAGGCGCGCAGGAGAAAACCGGTTTTCGCTTTTTCATTGTGCTCGAAACACGACTCGAGTTTTTTGGGCTTGATGCCGAAATGCGTGAGCAGTTTCAGGGTGTGCCGCGTGTCCTCGGCCGCAACCACATCGGCTTCACCCAGAACGCGTAACGCTCGCGCCGTGATGTCCTCCAGGTTCCCCAACGGGGTGCCCACTAGGTACAAAACGCCCCCCTTCGGTTCATCGGACATTCCGTTTCCTCCGACGCGCTTTTTTCCGTCCAGAGGGGGCTTTCGCGAACCATCGTTCCTCCGCCCATCGTTTAAGACGCCAAACGGCGAGGGCGCAAAGAAAACCGAGCAGGAACCCGCCCAGGATATCGGAAGGGTAATGAAGACCGAGGTAGACGCGGGAAAGTCCCACCGCCAAGGCCGCCAAGACCGCCAGGATCGTCCAAGCGGGATAGGTCAAAGCGACCAGGGTCATGGCGCCCGCGATGTTGGAGGCGTGACTCGAGGGAAAAGACCGGGCGGGCCCGCAACCATCCGGCGTGCGGATATCCGAGAACGTTTGACAGGGCCGCGCGCGCCCCACCAGGGGTTTGATGGCGTGGCTCGAGAGCTGGTCGGTCAAGGCCACGTTGAGGACCAAAGCCGCGACCAGGAACCGTCCCCGGCGCCCCCCCTTGAGAACCCACCACGCTCCCAACAAGACCAACGGCGCGACGAAATTCGACAAATGGGTGATGAAAACAAAGAAGGCGTCGGCGGCGGGACTGGCCCAACCCAGGTTGGCGGCGCGCAACAACCCGACGTCCCAGTTCATGAGCGTTTCAAGCAAGGAACCGCCTCCCAGAAATTCCGACCCAGGCGCTTCTTCTCGCCACTCCGTTCCCAAAGCGGTTTTCAACCCCACCCCAACGGCATTCACAACGTTTCATCACCGAGGCGCGCCGATGGCGTCGAAAGACAAGCGCTCAATGTTTCATGTTAACGACACCACCGCGGTCCATTCAACAGACCATTTGAAAACCTTTTGTACCCCATCAAGCGCATGGGCCCGGGGGATTCCCATCCTGTCTTTCTTGGAGTCATCGGGTGGAACCCTGGGCGGTTCACAAAGCAACGCTCGGCGGGTCGATTTCGGGCGTTTCAGCCGCCAGCCGGCGAAAGGACGCGAGCACCCATTCCGGGTCCTCGCTCGGCAACAGTCTTTGCCGGAGTTCGCGCGCGCCCACGAAACCCTTGAGGGTATGCGCCAGGTGTTTTCGCGTCTCCGTGAGCCCCCATCGGGGGCCCCGCGCGCGCATCGCGGTTTCCAATTGCTCCGCGGCCAACCCGAAACGGAACTTCAGGTTGCGGGGAGGGAGGGGGCGTCCGGTGGTGAGGTACGCGTGGATCTCCTCGAAAATCCAGGGGTGCCCGATAGCGGCCCGCCCGATCAGGATCCCATCGCAACCCGTTTCCAGGAACAAACGAACCGCGTCCTCGGGCGATCGGACGTCCCCATTCCCCAGGATGGGGATGCGAGCTTTCTCCTTGAGACGCCGGATGAGGCTCCAATCGGCGCTTCCGGTGTACATCTGCTTTTGGGTCCGGGCGTGGACCGCGAGGGCCGCGGCGCCGGCTTCCTCAACAGCCGCGAGCAGTTCGAACACCGAGTCATCGGCGGTCTCGAATCCCGCGCGGGTCTTGACGGTTACCGGGACCTTCCCGCCCGTGGCCTCGATCATGGCTTTGACGATCCACCCGGCGCGTTTGGGTTCCTTGAGCACGGCCGCGCCCGAGTCGCTCTTGAGGATCTTCCCCACGGGACAGCCGAAGTTGACATCCAACAAATCGGGTTTGACCGTCTCGACGACGTCGAGCGCGGCCCGAGCCATGATCTCCGGATCGCCCCCAAAAAGCTGGACGCCCACGGGACGCTGGGCCTCGTCGAACTCCATCAATCGGTAGGATTTTTTCCGCTCGGCCAGCAGGGCGCGGGAACTCACCATTTCGGTGATCACCATGGCGGAACCGAACCTTCGCGCCAAGCGGCGAAAACTCATGTCGGTGTAACCCGCCATCGGGGCAAGCCAGACCCGGCCGGAAAGGAAAAGGGATCCAAGGGAAAGACGCAATTGGTCCGGCGTCCACGGCGTGAAAGGAGGGGGCGGTTGGGGGGCGGGCCGGACATCCTCGACGCCGTCACCGCGCAAATGTTCCAACACGCTCATGGGCACCTCGAAGATGCGGATCGCGAATGGCGGATAGCTTCAGGACGCGGTTTAAAGCCAACCGCTAACCGCGAAACGCCGACGGCCGTCGTTAGGATTGGAAGAGCACTTCGCGGACACCCTTGATTTTCAGGAGGGCTTGGGAAAGTTCCCCGCGGCGGGAGACACTCACCGGGCGGACATGCACGAGCAGGACTTTTTCGGCCCCGTGGGCGTGCTCGAATTCGGTCTGGAGCACTGCGACGCCCGCCGACCGGAGGGCGTCCTTGACTTCCTCCAAGGTGTGGATGTTGAACCGGCCCTGCACCAGAATGTCATGGTACAGGTGGTGCTCGATGTATTGGTCGAAGCGGTTGAGGGCGAAAAGCACCAAGATGACGACCACCCAAGCCGTTACGGCGGCCGAATAAAAACCGATTCCGATGGCCAACCCCAGGCCGGAAACCACCCACAAACTGGCGGCCGTGGTCAGGCCCGAAACCACCCCGCCTTGTTGGCGCAGGATGGTGCCCGCGCCCAGGAAGCCGATCCCCACCACCACTTGGGCCGCGATACGACCCGGATCCACGTTCGACCAGGGACAGATGGTCGGGACGTAAAGCGACACCAGCATGACCAGGCAGGATCCGACGCCCACCAGGATGTGGGTGCGGAAACCCGCGGGCTTCCGCAGGCGCTCGCGTTCCCAGCCAATGATGCCTGACAGCAAGGCGGCCAGGCCGATGCGCAGGACGACCGTCCAAAGGTCGAAGCGAACGAGGAGTTCCTCGGGGATCATGGTTCTCATGGAAGGATTGTATCAAACCCACAAATAAAAAGGGCCGGGCCCTGAAGAGCCCAGCCCTATGGATCCCGCCCGACCCGTCAAGCGTCATAAACTCCCGGAAGGGCGCGCCTTGACGGACAATTCGGCGCCGCGACCCGTCTCCAGGAGAAGGGCGCCCAATCCCGCGATCATGGCGGCGTTGTCGGCGCAATACTTGGGCGGCGGCACGCGCAATACCGTCTTGAAGGACGCGGCTTCCTCCGCGAGTCGCGGCGTTGCAGGTGACTCCCCCGCCGGATAAGAGGGTCCTCGGTTTTTCCCTTATCAAGGCGCCCCGCACGCGTGATCGGACCTCCTCGACCACGGTGTTCTGGAACTTCGCGGCCAAAAGGGCTTTTTCCCCCCGGGACATTTCCCTTCCACGCGTGGCGTGCCAGAGAGCGGTCTTCAACCCGCTGAAGGAGAAATCAGGACTGCCGTCCTTGATCCGCACGAGCGGGAACCTTCCGGCCTCGGGGCCGGCCTCGCTGGCCAACATTTCCAGGGCGGGCCCACCCGGGTACCCGAGCCCCAAAAGCTTGGCCACCTTGTCGAACGCCTCCCCCGCCGCGTCGTCACGGGTGGCGGAAAGCATCCGATAGGAACCCCAAGCCTCGATGGCGTAAAGCTCGGTGTGTCCCCCGGACAATACCAGCCCCACGGCCGGGAACTCGACGGGAGGGGCGTCCAACTCGGAGGCGTACAGGTGGGCCTCCAAATGGTTGACCGCGGAGAA
>CAZSKE010000007.1:0-11188 GCA_964607325.1 uncultured bacterium
CCCCGCCCTGGATGGTCCGTTCGACGATCTCGGGAACGTCCTCCGCCTTCACGCGCTGGTAGAGGGAGTCGGACGGACCCACTTCTTGAAAAGGCGAGGCAACCGCGAGCGAAGCCGACAAACAAAAAACGATCGCCCAAAGGGCTATCGCCGCTCGAAGAAGGATAGGTGGGTTTCGCTGTGCTTTCATCAACCTGCCTGGATCCATCGGACCAAGGGACTTGTCCCCCAACCCGAGAGTTTCATGGCCTTCCGGATATCACTTCTTGGGGGGGACCACCACGACCTCGTCCACGTACACCGTGTACAACGCGCGACCCGAGCGGTTGTCTTTCACCCGAAACTCCTCCATCTTCGTCCAATCGCAGGGCACGCCGTCCACCATCTTGCTCCCGTCGTAATAACCGCCGATATCCCCAAAATCCTTGAGGGGAATCTCGATCTGCTTCCACTCGGAGGACACGGGACCATACTTGGCGAAATCGAGTGTCACCTCGACTTCCTTGTTGTCTTCCTTGCTGTCGGTGAGGGACAGCCAGATGGGTTCGCCACCAGTAGCGCCTTTTATCCAGAACCGGAGGACATACCCATCCTCGCGGGCTTTCTTGATGTCGAACATGGCGCCCGTGTCGCAAATGACGCCGGAGTACTCCGCGCCGTTGAGGACGCACTTGAGAGAGGCCTTGCCGCTGTACACGTCGTCGTCGGACATGGAGCCGTTGGCGCCGCCGTAAGGGTAGATGGCGGCCACGCTGTCATCAACGAACACGCAGGTCGCTCCCTTGACGTCGGCCTTCTTGGCCTTCTTGCCCGCGTCGGGATTGCGAACAGCGTCCGCCAACGACGCGTTCTTACTGCCCTGGTTGACGAAAACCGCGCCGCATCCCGCGAGGGACACGAGCAGGGCCGGAATAGAAAGGATGCAAAACAGGCGGAGAACGGTGCGGCTCGACATAGAGTCGCTCCCCAAAGGAAATAGGCTTGCCTTTCGATCGATCACCGAAAGGGGCCGAAGCGGAGGTCATTCTACATAAAAGCAAGGCCGATGGGTGCTGAAAAAAACCGCGCCGAACGTGTGATAGCCCACATTCCGGGAAACCGCCTTCAGGCGAGCGCGCGATTAAAACGATAAAACCCCACCGGTGGGGGAACCCCTTTATTTGTAACCTGGGCAATGGAAACGGACCGTTTCAAAGCAAGCTTGCGGAACGGGAATCGAGGGAAGGGGCCTCGGGGCCAGGGTGAAATATTGATATTTGGTGATTAAAAAATTGCGGAGGGTCCGCCCTGGGGTAACCGCCAAGCACTCCGTGTTCACCCAAAACTTCTCATGGGACCAAACCACCGCCACAACCCTTTGGCGCAGACACACACAGGCGAGGATGATGTTTTTGAGACAAACCAAGAACCATCCCTAACGCCTTGTTCGGATGTCCGTTCAAGGGCAGAGGCGGAAGTTGTCCAGGTAGATGTGGCCCAACCCGTCGGTCCCGGTCACCGGGCCCCGGTTGTTGACGAAGGAGATGGCGGTCAACGGCGTACCCGCCGGAACGCTGGTCCAACTGAGGGTCCAGACCAGGTGTTGTTGGCCCGCCACCATCGCCGCCCCCGAGGTAGCGATCAATTGACCGGACAAGGTGGCCGTGTCGGCCATCAACATCAATTGAGGCGTGTAGGAGGAATTGGCCAAAACGCTCGGGTCCACGTAAGCGTCGGCGTGGAAGGTGGTATAGGTGCTCCACACGGCCGGGGTGAACCCGGACAGGTAGAAGAAATGGTCCCCCCAACCGCTGGGGTTGGTGGCGGTGATATTGAGGTCGAGGGAATGGGTTCCCTCGACCGTGTGCAACGTGGAAAGGGACGCGGTGGAGAAAGTCATGTTGGCGGGCACCAAGGCGCCGTTCTCCGTGAGGCTTTCGAAACCGTTGAACAGCACGCCGCAAGGAGGGGTCGGAGTGGGTTGGGGGGTGGGGGTGCCGCAACGGGCCACGAGGCGCAGGTTGTCGATGGTGATGCTGTACGCGCTTCCCGTGCCGCCCGGGGCGTCCGTGTTTATGATCAAGTAAAGCTTCGTGACGGCGGACCCTGCCGGGATCTGGAAGGCGCCCGTGCCCCAGTAATCGAGATTCCAGGTGACGGTCTGCTGGCCCGGCACGAGGCCCGGATAATTGGCCGGATTGGTCAACGGGCAATAATACTTGCCCGCCGTGGCCGAGTCGCCGATCAGGACGAACTGGCAGAAGGTGGAACCTTCGAGGAGGGTCGGTTCCACATACACGTCGACTTTGAGCTGGTAGAACGGGGACCATTGGGTCGGCGCGAAGGAATCCAACAGGAACAACTGATCGTTCCAGCCGATCCAGGAACTGATCGCGGCCTGGAGGGAATAGGATCCCTCGGTGGCGTGCGACGCGGACAAAGTCCGCACGGCCCGGGTTCCGCTCCAAACGCCGTTCTGCGTGAGACTCTCGCAACCGTTGAAAAGAATGCCGCAGGTGGGCATCGGGGTGGGAGTCGCGCGGTAGAACACCGACACGGGCAAAATCGCCTTGGCGGTGCAACCCGTCATCCAGACAATCGCGCAGAAGGCGGCGCCGGCGAAGATCATCCCCGCGCTGATGAACCACCTGGATTTCATGTGAAGCCTCCGACCCCTCTTGTCCTATTCAAGCAAACCACTCCCGACCCCATGCCGCAAGGTCAGTAGAAAAAGATCTCGTCCACCCAGAAATCCACCGTGGACACGCCGTAGTTTTGAGACCGGCTTTCGGACCAGGAAAAACCCGACATCAACGCCAGATTCGCGCCCGAGAGGTTGGGCGGGTCCAGCGGGATGGCCCAGAAGGGCCGCTTCATCTGGTTGAACTCGTTGTGCACCTGACGCCAGACGCCGCCCGTCGGGGTGAGGGGGTTCGTGAAATCCGTCCCGTTAGTGCTGGTGTTAGTCAAGGAGACGGAGAAAAACCGGCTTGGCGCGTCATCGTCGTTGCCCGTCTTGTAGTAAAACCGGATCCCGCGGAACAACCGCGCGTCGTATTTTCCGGTCCCGGCCGGGTTCAAGGAAAAGGCGAATGTGACGGTGGGGGCGTTCACCGAGCTCGCCGGATCGAACAGGGACCCGAAGATTCGAACGGCTCCCGGCGTGCCGGAAGCTCCCGGCGCGGCGGAACCCCACTGATAGGTGACGGCGGAAGCCGCCGACGCGTTGAGGATCGTGACGCTCCAACCGCCGCCGCTCACCGGGCCGGCGCCGAAGGGCGTATACAGGTTCGGGTTGACGATCGTGGTCCCCGCGTCAAAATCGTCCACCCGGAGCATCGAAGTGTCCGTCACGCCCCCGGTCGCGTAAGACGTGGAAGTGGGCACCTGGTTCTTGCATCCCCAAACGGCCGCGAGAACCGGCAGGATCAGGAAGAGGATCCGTTTAGAACTGGACTTCATAGATCACCTCCACTTCCTGGTTCCGGACGTACAAAACCGGCGGGTCCGTCGCGTATTGGCGCTCCACGAGGGCGCCGCTCACATCGAGCCGGGAGTTCTTGCCCAAGCGGATCACGCTGGAAACCCGGACCACTTTGCTTCGACGGTTCAAGTCGATCGGCGTGTAAAGCCCCAAATCGGTCGGATCGTACCAATAGTTGTAGCGGGCCACCGTGGTGACCCTCTCGGAAGCCGTCCCGAAATCCGCGATGTAGCCGTATTCCCGTCCGCGCGTGCGGATGAAAAAGCCCTCGGCTTGGAACTCCCAATCCGAACGAAGACCCAAACGCACTCCGGGACATATCCCCTGGGTTTTCAAACTCCCCAGGGCGTTTCTCGTGAACTCCTGCCGGAGATTCACCCCGAACTCGAACGGTTTTTCCCAACCCAGGAGTTTTCCGATTTCCACCCGGGGGCCGATGTTCACGTACTTGAATTCCCGCAGGAACAACTCGGGATTGGAGGAATCCTCCACTGGCACCAACTGGGTGAAGAGCGGGCCGTTCACCACGAGATTGCGTTGGATTTCCTTGGCGCGATACGCCGAGGCCGACAGCTTGAAAGCCCCCCCCTTCCAGGCCCGGGCTTCCAAATCCAGACCCCATCCACGACGGTTCGGCGTCGCCAAGCCATAAGGAAACACGTTGTCGTAGACCCGGTCGTAGAACTTATAAAGAGCGCCGGGTTGACCCAAGGTCTGAACATAAGGAAATAACGAGAGGTCTCGTAGATCGTCGCTCTGGCGTTGTTGCGCGTAGGGCGAATAATAGGAAGGCCCCGCCTCCACGTACTGGAACTTCAGGCTGGTTTTGCCCTTTTGGAGGAAAGGACCGCCGAGATAAGCGTAATCCTCCAGAACGCGGGTCGAATCGTACTTGTCGGCGCGGTACCTGGCGAAGGCGGTCTCCATCTGGACGCCGAGGACGAGGCCGTTCCACACTTCCCTTTCCAGTTTCGGTCTCAGGCTTCCCACCTGGTATTGGCTGGCCCAGGTGGCCGAATGATTGGGGTCGTAAACGACGGTGACGGAATCCGAATCAAGTTGCTGGTCATAAAGCAGACCGTAGGCCTCGAGTGACAACCCCAGCTTGGAACGAAGGGCGCTTTTGCCTCCCACGGACCAATCCGTGAATCCCGCGCCATAGGCGCCGTTGCCGAACCCGCTCTTGACCATATGAACGAAACTGGACATCTCGATTCTGTCCAGGATCTTCGAGCCGGGCCGATCGAACTCGACACCCAACCGCACACCTCGAAGTGGCACCAGCGGCTCGCGATCCAAGTGGTTTTCATACAGGGCCAAACGAACAGCTCGATCCCACCAGTCCGGCCTGTACTTCATATCCAGTTCGCTTCGGTTCCAAAGGGTGAGGGGGGTGTAGGCCTCGTCGAAATCTCCCACGCGGATGGTCAGGAACGAGGGGCTGTATTCGGCCCAGATTCTCCGGAGGGAAAGGGTGTCGCCGGGATCGTTCTCGACCGGCATCAAGGCCGTGGCGACCCGCGCGAGGAATCCCCATTGGAGGTCGCGTCCCAGCGACCCGCGGGGCATCAAATCAACGTACCCACACGCGAACAGCGTGTTGACGGCCGAGGGATCCGACGCGAGCGGTTCCGTAACGCGGTCGTCAAAAACAATGACCCGGCCCACGCCATTCAAACGCACGCTCGGCAGGTTGCGGATCCCCAAGATCTTCCTTCGGGTCCGGGTCTGCGCCTCCTCCAAGGCCCCCGTTCTTTCCTTCAAGTCTTTCGCGCTCGTCTGGAGGTCGTTGAGCTCGGCCTGGAAGGCGCCTTCGAGACTCGAAAGCGTCGAGTCGACCCCTTGGGCCTGCTCGACCGTCGTTGGAATTTCGGCGCCTTCATCCAACGACGGGAGGGATTGGAGATCCACCTGGGCCAGGACGATTTCGCCCCGATGTTGCCTGGCCTCGATCAAACGAGCGGCCACGTCGTAACGGGTCAAGGAGCCGTCCAGCGCCCGGGTCTGGAGAAGCCCCGCGGCTTCCAGCTTTTTCAACCCGGCGTAAGTCGGGTCGCCGGCTGGAACGATCTCGAAAAGACGCGCGGATTCGGCGCGAACCCCCGGAACGGCGAGGGTCGCCCAAAGCAGGGCCGCGAGAAGGAGGCGGCTAGAACCTGGCTTCATAGCCCAACCTCCAGAATTGCTCACGGTTGTCATAATCAGGCTCGTCCCGCCGCGTCCGGCTCGTCCAGGTCCAATCCATCCGGATCGAGACGGCGGGATTCACGGTGTACTGCGTACCCATCAGGTACGTCACGCGCCTCGTGTGGATCGTCTGGCGCGCGTAGGCGCCCAGGGCGTCGCCGTCCAATAGGCTGTGGTGTTGCGCCGTGCCGTCGGCCTGGAAATAATCGCTTCCATCGGCCTGGTTGGACGAAGCCCCCAACGTAAATCCCAGGCTGGTGAACCGCTTGCCCGGCACGCCGAAATCCAGGGCTCCGGTGAAAGTTCCCGATTTCAGGTCGGCGCCGTTTCCCGTCCCTTTCTGGGTCTTGTAGCCCAACTGCAGGCGCTTCCAAGCGAGTCGCTTGCCCTTTTCCGTCAGATCCAAATCCAAGACGCCCTCGAAACCGGAATAGGACCGCGCCTCGGCCGTGTTGGTCATGGAATCGACCGCTCGCGACTGCGCCGTCACCGGATCGATCACGAAGTTCGCGTGGACTTCCTTCGCTCCTGTGAAGGACAGAAGCGGCTTGATCCAATTCGATTTGCCCAAGGAAACGGAGAGGGCGGCCGTGAAGCCCTTTCGGTTGGGGGTGGCGTCGCCATAGGGCCAGATCATCTCGATCTCGCGCGAGTAAGGCGTGAAGAAGGGTCTCTGGAAGTCCTGGAACAAGAAACGGTTCCGCAGGCCGACGAGGTTGAAATCCTGGTATCGGGCGTTTTCGTGATGGAAAGGGGCCGAACCCGGCGTGTCGCACAAGGTCTGGGCGCCGGGCGAGTAGAAATCCGGCCCGTTGTCCGCGTACTTGCCTTCAATGCGCGCGCGGCTTGAGGCGACGCTCAACGACGTCGACATGGCCCAATCCCGGAGGACACGGTCCCGGTTGTTGCGATCGTCCTGGAAACGGCTGGAGGCGTACTCAGTCCCCCCTTCGACGGAGAGCCCAGCGCCGGGTTTCAAGCCCGCGAGTCTGGCGGAGAAACTTCCCACGCCCTGGCGCCGCTCGAAAGTGAGTGGTTGGGCCGCGTCGTAAACCACGTTGGCGCTTTCCGGATCGTCGAGAAGCATCAAACCGGCGCCGGAAAACTCCAGATGGTCCTTGAGGAGCCCCAGGACGGCCCGCCCCCCGGTCCAATACGAGGAGAAATTCCAACCCTCTTGCGCGGCTCGAACGCGACCTCCCATGACCTCACACCCGACCTGGAGGGGCAAGGGACCCCGCGCGAGCGTCACGGCCGAGGACAACGTCAAACCCCGAAGGCGCCAATCGGGATGGCGATCCATGTCGGCGATTTCCTCCGCGTCAGCGCGGCGCCATTTCAAGGGAAGGGGTTCCACACGGTTGAACACGGTTTCCTGGTTCCACAAAGTGAGGGGGGTCCAGCTTTTGAAGAAATCACCCGCGGTCACCGAGAGGTGCTTGGTGCGGCTCGAAAGGGAGAGCTTGCGCACTTCCACTTCCGGACGGATGGGCTCCTTGTCGTAGTTCGGGCCGTAAGTCATCCAAACCCTTATCCCGGCCTCAAACAAAAGGAAAGGCACGGGGAGGCTCACGAAATCCGACTCTATATAGGAGGCCGCCAGGCTGTCCGCGGGAATCCGGGCCCGGTCGGGCCCGAAACCCCTGAGATTCTGGGTGTATCCGCGCGCCTTGCCCTTTATCTGGGCCCCGGTCCGGGGAAGCATCTCCTTCAGTTCCAACCGCATGGACTCGTCGGCCGCTTCCAGCGCCCTCAGCTTTTTTTCCACCGCCTTCACGTCCACTTCCATGACCGCGAGTTCCTTTTGGAATTCCGTCACGAGCGTCCCCAGGTCGCGGTTCAAGGCGGCCTTTTGGGAGGACGGAGCCATCGCGGGGACGGCGCCCGGCTCGTCGTCCAGGGAAGGAAGCTCGGAAGGAACCTGCGCCATCAAGCGCTCGGACGCCCGGGCGGTCCACTCGGCGGCCTGGAGGTTGGTCCAAGACGCGGGCGCGGAAGGGTCCGCTCCCTCGGGCGCCGGAGCGACCTCCCGGGCGAGGAGGGTTTGGAGGGCCCGATTGATCTCGGAAGAGCGCTCGGTCGAGGCCATGGGTCCATGCGCCGCGCGAGCGATCGCGAAGAAGCCGAGCCCCAGGACCAGGGCCGGAAGAAGCGCGAGGAATCGGTGTTTGCGTCTCATGTCAGAACAAGAACCTCGCCTGGGCCAGGACCTGCAGGCCTTCGTAGTTGTTCGTCGGCACCGACCGACTGCGGAAGGTGAAGCGGTCTATCCGGAGATCCGCGATGCTGGTGCCCCACGGGATATCGTAGGCGAATCCGACGCCCCCAGCCTTTCGGCGCCAGTCCACCTTCGGGATGGAGTACTCCGAATCCCAATTCTCCCAGGCCAGGTGGGCCATGACGTGCGTCTTGGGAAGGAGAAGACCCCTGAAAAGCGCCACGTCGGCTAGGCGGCGCGTGAAGAGATTGGATATGGTCGATTGTCCATCCTCAACCGGTTCGCCCGAAACACGCGTCAGGCTGTAGAAGACGCCCAGGTACAACGGCTTCTTGGTCCCGAGCGCTTTGTTCAACTGGATCTTCTGGGTCATGTCGAAATAATGGAAACTTTTGCGGTGACTCAGGTTTTCCCCGGTTACGGGATCCCTCAACACCACCACCTCGCTGTTGCCGCGGAAATCGTAGCGGGTCCACGGCACGCCGCCGGCGGCGCCCAGGTTCTGGTTGTATTGGCTTCGAAACGCCGAAGGTTTGTCGTAGCCGCCGTACATGCTGGCCCAAACGCCCTGCCACTCGGGATACGTGGGACCCACCAGGTTGGGACCCATGACCGTGTAACGCCCGCGGATCTCGGACTGCCCCTGGCCCAGGATCGTCTGGGTCCAAGGCACCGCGCGGAACTCGCGCTTTTGGGCCAGGTTGAGGTTCATCACCACGTGGTCGAGCCACTTCGGCAGTTTTCGGAGAAGATCGGTGCGACGGCCGTTCCATCCCAGGTTGACGCGCCAACCGCGACGGTTGGTGATCATATGGTCGGATTCTCCCAGGGTGCCGTGGGACTCGCCCGACACGTCCGTCCCATAGCGGCCGAAGTCGACATCCTCGATCGTGGGTTTGCCCTGAAAGTTGCTGTAACCAGGCTCCAGGCACATGGCTTCGAACATCAACGGATACCAAGTGGCGGTCAAACGTCCCGCCAAGCCCCTCAAGGGGGAGGACGTTCCCGTCCAAAGGTCCGCTCCGGTGGCGAAACGGCTCTTGGCGCCCTCGGCCCTCAAGAGGAACGGCGTGTTGGCCAAGGAACCCACGTTGTAGGAAAGATCCATCGCGATATTCCGCATATCCACGTCCACCGGCACGGCGACTCCCGTGGGGTCCTGCACCGCGAAAACCGAGAGGGAGGAATTGAGACGATCCCCGAGCCAGGGGCGCGTGACCTGCACCCCGGTCTCGTAACGGTTGTTCGTTGCCAGGCGGCCCCACAAGATCGCGACCTGGGTGTTCCCCCCCAAGGCGGACAGTTTCTTCCCGTGCAGGACCAGGCCGTCGAACACCCGATCGCCGGTGGACTGGCCGTTGATGACGTTGGCGCCCGTCTGCTCCACGAAGCCGATGCTCTTGATGTAATTGCCCCAATTGGCCGCGGAGCCGGAGGAGGAATACGCCTGGATGCAATAGGGATTCTCGAAACGACGGGTGCCTTCCGCGCTGGTTCGCGTGAAAGCGCCCAGACTTGTCTCGCCCCGGTACATGCCGTCGCCTGCCAGCAAGGCCCACTCGCCCAAGGGCCCGGCCAAGTTGAGATCCATCTGTGTCCGGCCGTATCCCACCGTCACGGATTTTCCGCCGGCGCCGTTATCAGAATTGAATTCGGCGGTAAAACTGCTGGTGATGCCGCCCATGCCCCCTAAATTGAGCCAAGCGCCGAAACCGCTGTTCTGCGAGTACGTGGTCACGCGCTGACGGTCGAGATTCTTTCCCACATAAGTGGTGGCGGGATTGGAAAAAGTGGCTCCGCCGTAAGTGAAGGTCGTGGCGGCCACGGATACCGTGACCGGTTCACGCGGGGTGTCGGGCCCGTCCACCGTCATGTCCTCGAAACGCCAGGTGAAATCGCTGAAGAACTTGACCGGAGAGGAAGCCAGGCTGGCCTTGCCCCATATTTTTTCAGTTTCCCTGCGGAGCTTGTCGAGGGATTGCTGATCCTGTTCCCGGCGCGAAAGTGTCTGGTCGTCCAGACTCATGCGGCGGCGCAAGTACTGTGAATCCTCCTTCAGAATCTTGAGCAACTCCTCCACCTCGTGGACCGCGGCGGGAGGGGCCGTCGTGGCGACGGGGGCGGCCGTTTCCTTCGACGACGGAGGCGGCGCCACCGGCTCGACCAGGGCGGGAAGCTCCTCGATCTCCTTCGCGGGCCGCTCCTCCACGACGAGTTGCGGGGGTTCCTCGGCTTTCAGGGAAGCGGGAGAGGGGCTGTCGATGGAAGCGTCGGGCTTCGTTCCTCGCGCGGGCTCAAGTTCACCCGTTTCGCTCACGGAGGCCTCCGGCTGGATCTCCTTGGCGGAAACCGGTTTGGCGTCGGCGCTAGGAGCGGTCTCCACGGAAACCTCCGGCGCCATCTCGGGCGCCTTCGCGGGAACCACCACCGGCGGGAGGGTGGGAACAAGCGTGGGAACGAGCGTTGGAACGGGCGTGGGGATCCGGGGGGTTGGGACCTGGGTCGGGATTTTCGTCGCGACCTTTTTCAGGGCGGGCTCGACCCGGGGGGTGAAGGTGGCCGTGGGTTCCTCCGCCACGGGCGCGACAAGCCCTTCCTCGACGGGGAGACTCCCCGACGTGGTTTTCGTCGGGATCTTGGTCGGAACCGCGGTGGAGGTTGGCCGGGGAGTGGGGGAACCCGGCGTGGCGGTCGGGAACAACGGCGCGGAAAGCCGCGTCTTCGCCTTCTCGGTATAAAAGGCCAATTGCATTCGCGTGACGGTTTCGCCCCCGTCCAGCACGGCCTGGTCCCGAGCGTCCAACAGGCCCCAGCGTTTCAACGCCTTGACGCGCTCATACAACGCGTCCCCGGGTTGGACTTCCTCGAATGGGGACGCGGGGGCGCAAGGGACCACCCCTCCCAGGAGAACAAGACCTAGGAAGCCAGCCACGAGGATGTTGGAATGGAAGGAAAAACGCACGCGTGAGCCTCGTAAAATTTCCAAAAAGGGAGGTTCCGAAGCCGGGTCATTCTACATAAAAGGAACTGGCCAGGGTGCTGAAAAACCTTATTAGCGGTCTTAAAAAAAACCTGTCATTCCATAAAACTCTCGATCGCCCGCCCACGAAACATCAGGTCAAACCACGGAAAACCACCAAGAAACTACTGGGTCGAAACGGGAGACGCGAGGTCCGTTTTCGGAGGGGGACCCGAAGGAGGGCCCACCTTGTCGGGTGGGGGGTGGGCCACCACATCGTTGGCCTCGACCATCCTTTTTTCCGCCTCCTCCTGGAGTCGTTTTCGGGCCCTTTCGACCCTCCGTATTTCGGCGCGCAATT
>CAZSKE010000007.1:11198-17802 GCA_964607325.1 uncultured bacterium
ACGGCGGATCCACCACGGGGGCCTGATCCACTTGCTCCTTGGCGCGGTTCTTGAACTCGCTGACCACGTCGAGCCTTTCCTTGAGCTCGTCGCTGGTCAAAGCTTTCGCGTAGCTGAAATCAAAAGCCCTCACGTTCCGGCGGCCGGGTTTCTCGATGAGCACCGCCTGCATCCACCGGTTGTCTCTCTCCGGATGGGATTCCTTGGGAGTCACGGCGATCAGGTTGGAAACACGGGTGCGGTGCCCGGCGGGCAGGTCGAAAGGACCCACGCGGGCCAGCTCGGAATAGTAATTCAAGTCGGTGTCCAATTGAACGAGGGAAAGATTCCTCAGATCCTCGTTGGAGCGGTTCAACACCTCCACGGAGAACGTGAAGGGGACGCCCGCGGGAACCTCTCGTGGCACATCCATGCGCGTCAGGATGGGAGTGACGTTCTCCGCTTGCCTCAAGTACGTGAAGGCTTTCCCCGCGGACAGCGCCCATTCCATGGTGGAATAGGGGCCCTTGGTCCCGTGGATAACCCTGTAGAGGTCGTGCCAATACATCCCGAGAGATCCGTTGTACGGGAAAAACGCCTTGAACGTGGAGCTCTCACGCCGGAATAATTCCTCCGGCGCGGGGGGATCCACGCTTCGTTGCACCCAGTTGAAATCCACCATCTCTCCCAGAACGTACATGGCGTTGCCCTTGGACAGATAAGGCCGCCAATGCTGGTTCATTTCCTCGACCTGCCGGGCGTTGCGCTGGTACAACATGATGTGGTTCACCCCGACGCCAGCGTCCACGAACATGGCGGGATCCTGTCCGTGTTGGTGACCCATCTGCCATCCCAGGGTGAAAGCGAAGAGGGGCTTGTTCATCCGCGCCCGCTCCAACAAGTCCTTGATGGCCAAGGCCACGACTCGCGCCCGCCACCATTCGAACTGCAATTTCAAGTCCTCGTCCTTGTCGCGCTCGATGCGGCGCGCCAACCAGAGGGCCTGGTCCTCCTCTTTCCACGAGGCGAAATCCTCGGGCGCGTCCAGCCCCAATCCGGCCACAAAATCCCCGGCCAGTTCGTACGCCCCCTCCCCGGTCCGAATGTAGTCGAACCCGACGAAATCCACCGCGTCGTCCTCGTTGAATTTCTTTAGGATCTCCACGAGGTGATCGCGGCGGCTCTCGTCTTTGAGCGACACGAAATCCATCCGGGTCAGTTGATCGCTGTTTCGGTTGTACGCGTAAGCGAACTTGTAGGGGGCCTTGTGCCAGTTCTCGCCGACGACCCGGAAAGTCGTGACGTACACGCCGTATTGCAATCCGGCCGCGTGGGCGGACGCGGCATACCGCTTGGAAAGCTCCAACGTGCCGAGGTTGAAGGGAAAATCCCGTTTCCCGACGGTCGTCCACACCGTGGTCTGCGCGGCCAGGAAGGCGAAAGCGTTGGCGCCGAGAAATCGCGCCCATTCCCCGGCGCGACGCGTGGAGGACACGCCTTCCCCGTCGAGGGGCGGGTACCGCCCACCGGAGCTGTTCTTGCCCCCTCCCTCCAGGGTCAAGATCGCGTAACCCGGCGGTAGCAAGTGGGGGGTCAAGGGCCGGATCGAGAAGACCGACTCGAAAGACCGCGGTTCACGGCCTCCCGGAAACACAACCGACAACCGCGCCACGTAGGTTCCCGGCACGGCGTTATAAGGGACCGGCCAGTGTCCCACGAGGAATTTTCCGGTGGGATCCGGTTTCAAACGGATGGACCGGATATGGCCGACGGTTTCCACCTGGGTGCCCTCGCGGTAAACCGCGGCGCGCGCGTTCACATGGCCCGGCGTGATGTGGACATCCCTTCCGAATTTGAGGACGAACGGAAGCGTTTGGTAACGTTTGACCACGCCCTCGGGCAGTTCGGGCATCAAGTCGGCGGTGGTGCTGGCGGGAAAAATCCCGCTTCCCTTCCGTGGAAGAAAGGTGGCCCTCACCGCGTATCCCGCCACGAGAAATATCAGAAGCGCCAAAACAATCCGGACCGGCCAACTCCAAAGAATCCCGAAAGAAGGAACCCACCTCGCGGATTTCGCGGGAGCGGCGGGAATCGGCGGCGCGGGTTCGAGCGCGGCGACCGGGGACTTCTGGGCGGGCCGGAAAAAGCTTCCCAGTCGTCGCACAACGCTTTGGAGACTTTCCCCACAAATCCTTATAAAAGAAGCGCCTTTCGCGCCCACCCCCACCACGTCGGGCCCGGGGGCCTCCGAAACGGACGATAGCCGGAAAGCGGACCTCTGTTTCGCGCGACCGGACGCCACCTCACTGGGCAAGGGTGTCGTGCGGGTGAGCCGCGCCACGCACTCCACGTGATAGGTCTGGGGAAACATGTCGAGGGGTTGCACCCAATCCACGGCGTAGCCGTGTTGAACCAACAAGGCGAGATCCCTGGACAGGGTGGCGGGATCGCACGACACGTACACCAGCCTTTCGGGATGAAACCATGTCAGTCGGGCCAAGAGTTCCGGAGGAACCCCTTTTCGCGGCGGATCCAGGATGGCCGCGTCCAATTCGACGAGCCCTTTTTCGCGAAGGCGGATAAGCGTGTCGGCGGCGTCGCCGGCGATGAAATCCAGGTTTTTGCGGTGGTTCAAGGCCGCGTTCTCGCGGGCGTCGCGCGTCGCGGCCTCGATCTCCTCTACCCCCAAGACGTAATCGGCGGTTGCGGAAACGGCCAAGGCCAGGGTGCCGATCCCGCTGTAGAGGTCCAACACCGTGTCCCAACGCCTCTTCCCCTCGGGATATCCCAAGGCCTCCCGGACCACCGCGTGCAAGATCGAGGCTTGGGGCGTGTTCACTTGGAGAAAGGAATGCAAGGACACGCGAAGATTGAGATTGTCGAACAACTCCCGGTAGTGGTCCCGCCCCGCCAACACGCGCGTTTCAGCGCCCAACACCCCGTGGGTGCGGGCCGGGTTCACGTTCTGTAAAACGGACACCAAGGAAGGCACTTCGGCGACCAGCTCCGCGGCGATGCGAAGCAGAATTTTTTCCGGCGGTTCCGGCACCACCGTGGGACGGGTCAAATGGTCCGACGGGACCTGTTCCCGCGTGACGAAAGCCAGCATGATTTCACCGGTGCCCCATCCATGCCGCACCACTAAATGGCGGAGGAATCCCGTGTGGCTCTTGGGTTGGTACGGCGTCAATCCCGCTTGTTCGGTCTTGAGAAGGACCTTTTGAATCAACTGGTTGATCGAATCACTCTGGATCGGGCAGGTCCCATAAGGCACCAAGTGATGCGAGCGCGGCTCGTAAATCCCCGCCACGAAATGTCCGCCCCGCATCGACACCACCGGAAGGGCCTTGTTGCGATAACCATAGGGGGCGGGGGAAGGCAGGCAGGGCTGGACCGTCACCCCGGAAAGTTTTCCGATGCGCTCCAGGGCGTCCACCACGGATTGGCGTTTGGAAAGAAGCTGGCGGGCGTAATCCAAGTGTTGCCACTGGCAACCGCCGCACTCGTGGAAGATGGGGCAGGGAGGGGCGATGCGATCCGGCGAGGCGACGAGAACCGTCTTGAGATCCGCGCGCCCCCAGCGATCCTTGACGACTCGGATCACGGCGACGACTTTTTCTCCCGGAAGGGCCCCCGGCACGAACAAGGCGAAACCCTGAAGCCGCGCCACGCCTTCGCCACCGAACGCGAGGTTCTCGATGGTGATTTCCACCTCTTGCCCGACGTGAAGGGGCCGGAAACCTCCGTGGGCCGACTGGTTCATGACGCGGCCGCGATTCGGCGGGCGGCGAGGTATTCCTGGAGCCCCGAGACCGACCCGATGGATTCCACGCCGGGAACCCCGGCCCCGCGGGACAACCACAAGGCGCTCCAACCGGCCTTCCGGGCCCCTTCCACGTTGGTCAAGCTGTCGTCGAGCAAGAGGCACTCCTCGGGCGCGGCGTGGAGTTCCTTTTCCACGGCCTGGTAAGCCGAAAGGTCGGGTTTCCCGACATACTCCGTGAAGGCGATATCAAACACGCGTCGAACTTCCGAGGAGACCCCCAGGGCTTCCAGGGCTCGGCGCGCGTACGATTCGGGCGCGTTGGTGAATACATAGACGGGATGGGGCAGGGAGGACAGGGCGTTTCGCAAATCGGGATCGGGGCTCAGATGAGTCCCGGGCAACTCGGCGTGGATCACGTCCAGGTATCTTTGGGGATCGGCTCCGTGCTCCACGAACAATCCGCGCAACGTGGATCCATGGCGGTCCCTGAAGTCGCGTCGTAGGACCGAGGCCTCCTCGGGGGTTTTATGGAGGAATTCCTCGACGTATTTCTCAATACGACGGTTCATCTCGTCCATCAAGCCGGTGGAAGGGGGGTACAACGTCAGGTCGAGGTCGAGGAGTATGTGGCGAATCACGTGGTTCCCTCAACGTCTGATGAGCCTCAATGACAACGCCCATTGTAGGACGCTCGCGTTGGGGGCTCAACAATGCGCCGAGGTTCAAAAAACGCCGGGCCATCCATGGGGGAAGCGAGGAACTGAAAACCCCACGCCTTGAATCAAACGGGCCACTGGGCGTTCAACGCGCCTACTTTTTCTTCTTCTGAGGGACGATCGGGTCGCCCTCCAAACGAAGGTAATCGAGGAAGAGTTCGACGGGCTCCGCGGCGGTGGACACGTCCGGTTGGAGGGTCAGGGAATCGACGGCGGTCAAGTCCAGCCGCTCATGCTTGAGCAACGAGAGCGAAACGGCCGCGTTGGTGACTTTCTTCGGAAGGAACAGGAAGGACGAGGCGTACTCATAACCCTTGGCGTCGGTCACCGTGAGCGTGGCCGAGACGGGAGCGTCCGAGGGGTTGAACACGTCGAGATTGAGCGTGTCGTATCCGGTCCAATCGTACTGATCCAGCGTCGTGACGGAATGGTGCGACATCTTCAAGGAAGGCTGCCAAAGAAGGCCGGGTGTCGGCGTCGGGAAAAACTGTCGGGCCAGGAGGAAGGTGGTTAGATTCTCGGTGGAAGTCTCCATGAGCACATAACCGCCGCTCAGCCATTGGAGATCGTTGGAAGGATCCTCGAAATCGTTGATCACCACGACTCGTTTGGGGACTTTTCCGCGCTTGCGCCCGGTCAGGCCCAACCCGACCAGGATCATGTACAGGAAAAGAATCGCCAAAACGATCAGAAGCAGACGAACCCAGAGGCGACGCATGGAAGCCTTTCGATTCTACGGGTATTACCGGGAATGGGACCGCTTACGGCTCATGGAAAACGCGCGAAGGCATTGTATCAACGGCTTTCGGAGCCTGCAACGATTTCAACCCGTTGGAATCACAGGAGAATCGCGGAAAGGCCCCTTCCAACCGCCGGGTTCCCGGGCGGAGAGAAGATTTCAGGGAGCCCGCCCCGGACAAGAAAGGTCCCGGAAGGGTCGCAAACAGGCGATTTCCCCTCAAATGCGGGGCCGCGATGAATATATATAGAGAGGAGATCGCCTCGCGCCCCACAACCTCCAAGGGCCCGCGCCGCTACCGATGGGGCCCCGAGGAGGAACGCTCGATCAACTTGACCGGAATGACCAGGTGCCGGGGAGTCCATCCCGTGGTCGCGCTTTGGATTTTTTGAATCAGGAGCTCGGCGGCTTGTCGTCCCAACAGCGTCGTCTGAGCGTCCACCGTGGTGAGGTCGTAATCGGGATGGGAAGCTTCCCGGATATTGTCGTAACCCGCCAGGGCGATGTCCGCGCCGGGCTTCCAACCTCTTTTCCGCAGGGCTCGGGAGGCTCCCAACGCCATGGAATCGTTCGAGGCGAAAACAGCCGTCGGGGGATCCTTGAGCGCCATCAACCGATCCATGGCCGCGCCTCCGGAATCCTCGGTGAAGTCCCCCTCCACCCGGTAAGCGTCCGGCGTGGCGATCCCCAGGGCGGCCAAACGCTCGTCGAAACCCCTCCATCGGGCCACCGCGTTCTCGGAACTGCCCAGGGGACCTGTGATGACGGCGATACGTTTGTGCCCTCGAGAAACAAAGTGGGAGGCCAACATTCCCGCGCCCCCCGCGTTATCCGTGTCGACCCAATCCACTCCCGATTCCTCCGAACGGCAATTGGTCACCACGACCGGGAACCGTTCCTTGAGGATCCGGGACACCATCTTCGGCTCCAGCCGCGGGGCCAACAGCAATAAACCATCCACGATACCGTCAAAGGCCTTTTGGTACGATTCGGTCCTGTCATAGGGTCCCGCCAGGGTATTGATGAGCAATCCGTACTTTCCATCGCGGGCCGCCTCCGCGACGCCGTTCAGAATGCTCATGTACCACGAATCGGAGAAATTCAGCGCGTACCCGGGCCAGGAAAAAAACACCTCCAACACGTTGGTGCTCTTCACCACCAGTCCGCGGGCGATGGGGTTGGGCTTGAAATCCAGGTCGGCGACGACCTTCAGCACCTTTTCCCTCGTCACCTCCAGGACGCTGGGGTGTCGATTCAACACGCGGGACACCGTGGAGATGGAAACGCCCGCCGCGCGGGCCACGTCGTAAATGGTGGGATCGCGGGACAAGCCTCAGCCTCCGGTGGAATGCTCGAAAACAAGCACCAGGGCCATGGCCGCCAGGCCCAACAAAAAAGCCCACA
>CAZSKE010000008.1:0-16817 GCA_964607325.1 uncultured bacterium
CCGTCAGGAGGGTGAGGGTGTCGGAGGTTTCGTAAATAGTGGCCAGCCAGTAAGTGCCGGGGTTCAACTGGACAGGGGGCATGGAAAAAGTGTTCCATCCCGTGGAAACGGTCATGGGAGAGGATTCGCCCTTGAGGAATCCGATTGAGGAAACCCCGCCCGAATAAACGGCCACGCGGGCCTGGCTGTCCGTGCTCGCGCTGACCACGTACAAGGATAGGGTGCGGATCGTGGCGGCTTGGGAGAGGGTGAATAAGCTGGCGCGGAATCCAGAGCCCGAGAAAGCGCCCGCGGATCCCCCGGCGATACGGCCGAAGGTCGAGAAGGATCCTCCGCATTCGGGCGTGAGGGAGGGATTCGCCGTGAAGGTCTCGGTGGGCGTGTTCGTGTTGACGGCGGCCCTGGCGGGGGACCCGAAGAGGATGAAAGTCGTCAGGGCTAGGAGAGTGAATCGGCTCATGATGTGTTCCTCTTATATAACGGCTTTTTGGGGGGATTCCGCAGGGATTCCTAATCTATTTAAAGCTCGGATTTCCTTAGAAAAAGGCATAAACGGGTTCGGCGGGCCTTGATTACACGCCATTCCAGCCGATGGCCCGAAAAAATCCAAAATTCCGAAAGTGTTAAAATGAACGATCGGAACAGTCGCAAATCAGAGCGTTCATCCCGACGTTCCGTGGGCGATTTCGCGCCGACTCACACCGGGGCTTTGCCCCCGCGCGCCCCGAGACGAGGGCGTGGTTTTGTTTGCGTTCAAGGGACTCGCGATCTGTTTTTGAGGGTTTTTCCATGAGGCTCATTATTCTCGGAGGTGTTGCATGCCCGTTCTGACCGCCATTCTCCTCGCCGCCGGCGAGGGCGACCGTTTCAATTCAAAACACCCGAAACTCATCCACCCGCTGGCCGGTTGGCCGATGCTCGAATACGGCCTGGCGCTCGCCAAGGCCGCCGGCGCCTCCAAGATCCTCTTGGTGGCTCCTTCCACCAAGCATCCCGTGGCGCTCCTCGCGGGAAAACGAGTGACGGTCGTATCCCAACCCAAACCCCTGGGGACGGGTGACGCCCTCCGGAAGGCGCTGTCGCATCCCGCCTGCGGCTCGGGCGACGTGCTGGTTTTGTACGGCGACGTGCCGCTCCTGCGGCCCCAGACCGTTCAGGCCATGCGCCAGGTCCACGCCCTGGGGAACGCCGCGGCCACTTTGGTGACGACCTTCATGGCCGACCCGTACGGGTACGGGCGCATCGTGCGGGGCGGCGAGGGCAACATCCTTCGGGTGGTGGAGGAATTGGACGCCACGTTCGAGGAACGCAAGATCAAGGAAATCAACGGAGGCAGTTACATCTTCCAGGCGGCCGTCCTGAAGGGCGTGCTCTCCGGGATGAAGCCTAAGAACGCGGGCGGCGAGGTTTACCTGACCGACGCCGTCCAGGCCCTCATCGAGAAGGGCAACTTGGTGGACGCGCTCACTGTTCCCGACGCCAGCGAGGTGCTGGGCATCAACACGCGGCCGCAGTTCGCGGCGGGGCACCGCATCCTCAACCGGCGGCGGGTGGCCGAGTGGGAACGCAAAGGCGTCACGTTCCTTGATCCCAAGACCGTGGAAATCGGCCCTCAGGTCGTGATCGGCCGGGATACCGTGGTGGAGGGTTCCATCCGGCTCGAGGGGGAGACGTCGGTGGGGGAGGACTGCCGCCTGGAGTCGGGCACCGTTCTGGTGAACGCCCGCCTCGGCAGGTCCGTCGTGGTGCGGTCCTCGCGCGTCCTGGACAGCTCCCTCGGCGACGGGAGCGACGCGGGGCCCCACGCCCACGTGCGGGGCGGTTCCAAGGTCGAGGCGGGGTGCCATATCGGGACCGGGACCGAACTGAAGAACGTGAAGTTTGGGAAAGGATCCAAGGCGGGGCATTTCTCGTACCTGGGTGACGCGACGGTGGGTAAGGGAGTCAACGTGGGCGCCGGGTGCGTCATCGCCAACTATGATGGGAAGAAAAAGCACCCGACCAAGGTCGGCGACGGCGCGTTTTTGGGCTCCAATTGCACCCTGGTGGCGCCCGTCACCGTCGGCGCGAAGGCCGTGGTAGGCGCGGGCGCGGTGGTCACGAGGAACGTGCCGCCCAAAGCGGTGGTAGTGGGGGTTCCCGCCAAGGGGATGGGGAGCCGAGGCGGCCCGGTGGGCCGCCGGAGCAGGTGAGCAATTGACCCTGTACCAGAGGCTACGCCACGGTACAGGGCCTTCGGCAAGTTGAGCAGTTGACAAGACACTGCGAACCTGCGGTCTACTGCTCACCTGATCAACTGTTCGTGCGGGGCAGGGTTCTATACCTGTCCGCTACGTGGAGCTGTTTCGCCTTATCTGTCATCCAGAGGAGGCCGCGAAGCGGGCCGACGAAGGATAACAAACGATCATGGTCTGTTTACAAAGGATGCGTTTTAGCTTTGCTTGACAAAGTTATACCCGGGTTATACCCTCGTGGTATGAAGACCGCGATTTCCATCCCCCAGGGCATCTTCGAGACGGCGGAAAAATACGCCGCGAAAAAGGGCCTGTCACGCAGTCGCCTCTATACCACGGCGATCAAGGCCTACCTGGACAATCTCAAGGCCGAGGAAATCACCCGGCAGTTGAACGAGTCGTTGGGGGACGATGACACCCGACTCGACCCGCGCCTCCGCAAAATGCAGGCAAAAAGCATCCGACGCGGGAAATGGTGAAACGCGGCGATGTCTGGTGGGCCGACTTGGAGGAGCCCCGCAAGTCCGAGCCCGGATATGCCCGCCCGGTCCTCATCATCCAATCCGACGCTTTCTCCCGAAGCCGCCTTCAAACAGTCCTCGCGGTCGTGTTGACCTCCAACCTCCGTCGGGCAATGGACCGTGGCAATGTCCTGCTCCCGGCGAGACGGTCGGGGTTGTCGCGTGATTCCGTGGCGAACGTCACCCAAATTGTGACGCTGGATAAGTCTTTCCTGTTGGAATGTTGCGGGCATATCAGCGCGGAACTCATGAAACGCGTCGACGAGGGGCTCCGGCTCGTTTTGAATCTGAAGGATGGAAATCCTTGAATTCAGGGGATGTTTCGGCGCATGCCCGGAACACAGCGGCCCGAAAAGTGTAAAATCCATCCACGATGAAGCGAAAACTCCTTTGGTCCGCGTTCGCCCTCGTCCTTTGGGGTGTTCTCCTGCGGGCCCAGAACCCGGGTCTCATGACCGACGACAGCGGCGAGATCGCCGCGGCCGTCGCCTGTCTGGGGATCGGCCATTCCCCGGGTTTTCCTCTTTATATGCTGTTGGGACGCCTCGCCTCGAACTTCCTTTCCTACGGCACCCTGGCTTTTCGCTTGAACCTGATGGCCTCCTTATTCACTTTGTTGGCTGTCCTGGTCACGGTGGCGGCCTGCCGCGACCTTTGGCGGAAGTTTCGCCCGGAAGGGGAGGGGTCGGTCGCGGAGACGATCACGCTGAATCTTTTGTTGGTCACCGTGGCGCTGTCTTTGTTTTCCTGCGAAAGCGTCTTCGCGCAAAGCCTCACCGCCAAAGGGGGAATCTACACTCTGGCCCTCTTGTCGGTCGCGGCGCTGATTCGGGTCTCCCTGGGGGAATCGGCCGGGCCAAAAGCGCTGGGAATCGTTTTTCTCTGGTCGGTTGGCATGGGCAACCACTGGCCTTTCATGGTTTTTTGGCTGATGCTTCCGGCGATCCTGTTCAATCCCCGGGTGGCTCGTTGGTCCCTTAAACCGGCCCTCGTCGCGGCCTCGATGGGCGTGATCGGCCTTTCCCCCTTTCTTTACCTTCCGTTGAGGGCCGCTCGCTCGCCGGTCTTGAATTGGGAAAGCCCGTCGACGCTCGAGTCGTTCTTGAGCGTTTTCTTGCGTAAGAGCTCGCCGGCGGGGGAGATGGCTTCCCGAAGTCTGGGCGAAGTCGTCCGGAACCTTCGCGAATACCTGATCGTGATGGGAGGGCATTGGTGGCCCGGGTTCGCGCTTCTGGCGGTCGTGGGCGCCTGGTTCCTTTTCAAGCGGCGGCGCGCCCTGATCCTGGCCCTGGGCGCGGCGTACGGGATCGTCGTGGCGGCCATCGTGAGGGTGACGCATTTCGACACGTTGAGCCTGTACCTGGAGACCAACTACTTGTCCACCACCCAGGCCCTGCCCGCCATTCTGTTCTTCGCGGGCGCGCTGTTTCTGGCGGGCCGCCACTTGGCTTCCAGGCCGAAAGTCGTTTGCGCCGGCGCGGCGGCCGTCGCGCTGGTCGCGTCCCTCTGGTGCGCCGTGGTTTTCAACCGTCAGGAGAAGTCCCGATACACGCTCGCGGAGGACCTGGGGAGCAACCTTCTGCTGGAACTTCCGAGGGGAGCCGTCGTCCTGCTGGACTCCGACGTGACGGTCATGCCGGCGCTCTATCGCAAGATCGCCCAAGGGATGCGCCCGGACGTCGCGGTGGTGCCGTTGTCCCTGGTTTACTCGAAATGGGGTTTTCTGCAGATCGCCTCCGAGCATCAAACACGGATGAGCGCCACGGCCGTCGTGGGGGGATTTCGGGACGCCGTCCGTCTTCTGATGGATCCCACGCGTTTCGCGAGTACCTCCGTCTTCTACGCGTACGATGTCTCCAATCTCCTGAAGGCCGGGTTGGAGGATCTGGCGGGACGCCTTTCCCCCTGGGGTTTGAGTTACCGCCTGGGGGAGGGACCGCCCGGAGCCGAAGAAAGCTCGCGGTTCGTCTGGGCCATCTCCGGTCGCCAACGTGTCCGGAATCTCGACCTCGCCAAGCACCTGCCCGGCACGGAATTCACCAGTCGCGTGTACCGCGCCAACTACGCGCGGCCGCATCTCGGGGCGGGGTCGCTAGCGCTGGGTCAGGGGTTTTTGATTCCCGCCGAGGGGCATTTTCGGAAGGCGCTTTCGTTGGATCCCAACGCGCGGGGGATGCATTTGAGACTGGCGTCCCATTACAAGGACGCCGGGTACCCCGAAATGGCGGAGGTGTTCTGCCGAAGAGAGATCGCTTGCGCGCCCGATTCGGCGGAGGCGCATCTTTTTCACGGGCGACTCCTGATGGAACGGGGCGCCATGGAGAAGGCCGTCGAGGCGTTTGACCGAGCCTTGGCGATCGAGCCGTCGATGCCATCGGCCCGGGAAGCTCGCGCGGACGCCCTCCAGCGCACCCTGTCCTTCGCGGGTCCGCCTTCGGAGCCAAGGGGTCGCGCGGTGGATTACCTCGCGCTCGCGAGCGAGTATCGAAAGGCCGGAGCGAGACTTCTCGAGAGCGCCGCGAAGGAAGCGGCCCGCGACCGCGTGAACGGCGGAAATCCGGCAACGGAACCATGACGTCGTTCCACGTCGGCCCTCCGATGAGCTCCGGACTTCCTTCGGAATGAGGGTTTTGCTCGTCAAAACCACCCACGGAGGACGCCGAAGACCCGGTAAAACCCCGAATCGTTTTGTATTCAGAAAGGGTTTTTTCGATTAAAATCCTTCCGCCCTCTCCACCCCCTCCGCTCTTCCCGGGCAATCCATCCCTAGCCGTTTCAAGGAGCCTGCATGAAATCGCGCCGGCTGCCGATCCAAGACGAATTGAAAATTTTCACGGGAACCGCCCACACCGAGCTCGCGCAATCCATCGCCAGGTCCATGGGCGTGAAGCTGGGCCATATTCTCGTGGACCGTTTTTCGGAGGGGGAGATCCGCGTCAAGGTCCAGGAGGACGTCCGGGGCCGGGACATTTTCGTCATCCAGCCCACCTGTCCCCCGGTCAACGAAAACCTCGTGGAGCTCCTCGTCATGTTGGACGCCTTCCGGCGCGCCAGCGCGCGGCGCATCACGGCCGTCGTGCCTTACTATGGCTACGCGCGGCAGGATCGCAAGGACCAGCCCCGAGTGCCCATCACGGCCAAGCTGGTGGCCAACCTGCTGACCGTGGCGGGCGCCGACCGCATCCTGACCATGGACCTGCACGCCCAGCAGATCCAGGGCTTCTTCGACATCCCGGTGGACCACCTGTACGCGTTTCCCGTCCTGTCCAAGTACTTCCTCAAGAAGCGGATCGCCAACCTCGTCGTGGTGTCCCCTGACGTGGGCGGCATCAAGATGGCCCGCGCCTACGCCAAAATCCTGGATACCGACCTGGCCATCGTGGACAAGCGGCGGACCGGCCCCACCGAAGTGGAGGCCATGAACCTCATTGGCGAGGTGAAGGGTCGCAACGTTCTCATTCCCGACGATATGATCTCGACGGGACACTCCCTGGTGGAGGCCGTACAAGCCCTGGTGCGGTTCGGGGCCAAGGACATCTACGCGTGCTGTACCCACCCCATTTTGTCGAAGGACGCCGTGCAAAGGATCCAAAAAAGCGTCTTGAAAGAAGTGATCGTGGCCGATACCATTCCCATCGGCCCGGAGAAGCGGGTCGGGAAGGTTCGCGTGCTGTCGGTGGCTCCCCTCTTGGGGGAGGCCATCGACCGGATCCACAACGAGAGGTCGGTCACCTCGTTGTTCGAGGTCTGAAGAAACCTCTAGAGCCACGGAGATCACGGAGCGTTGCTTTTTGATTCAACCTTGAATCCCGCTGTGTTCTCTGTGGTGAAAGCTCTTGAAGCTGTACAACCAAACGTCGGCCGCCTTTTTTGAAAGTAGCCTCGCCCTTCATTGGATGCTCGCAATGAGGCGCGGCGATGATAAAGGAAGCTCCGTGGCCGATCCTTTCCCATCCGGGAGCTCAAGCGGAGCGTCTCCCCAACTGAAGCGGTCCGGTCGATTCGTCGATCCCGTCCGCTCAAGGAGCGTTCCATGAAGCGTTTATCTCTTTCCGTCCAATCCCGTTCCAAACCCCAGCAAGGCTCCGCGCAATCGCGACGTTTGCGCCGGTCGGGTTTCGTCCCCGCCGAAATCTATGGCCACGCGGATTCCAACCTGTCCGTCTCCCTTCCGGCCAAGGAATTCGGCCAACTGCTGTCCTCAATGAAGGGCGAGAACGCGTTCTTCGCCCTGCGGGTGGAGGGCGTCGCGGAACCCCTCGTGACGATGGTGAAGGAAATCCAGTACGCCCCGATGGATCATTCGATCATCCACGTGGATTTCATCAAGGTGAAGATGAACGAGAAGATCCGCGTGCGCGTTCCGGTGCGCATCTTGAACGCCGACATCTGCGTGGGCGTGAAGGCGATGGGAACCCTCCAGCATTTCCTCCGAAACATCGAAGTGCAGTGCCTGCCCGACCAGGTTCCCGAGCACCTGGATGTGGACGCGGCGTCGCTGGACATCGGAGCCTCGGTGCACGTCTCCGACATGAAAATCCCCGAACACGTCCGGATCACGACCGATCCCAAGACCGTCGTGGTCATGGTGGCTCAGCAGACCGCCGAGGAGAAGGTGGCTGAAGTCGCGGCCGTCGCCGCTCCCGTCGAAGGAGCCGCCGCCCCTGGCGCGGAGCCAGAGGTTCTCACGACCAAGAAGAAGGAAGAGGGGGAGGCCGCCGAAAAGAAGGGCGGCGACGCGAAGAAGCCCGCCGAGAAAGCCGACAAGAAGTAGAGCGCCGTGGCGACTCCCGCGCCCGACAAGTGGGTGGTGGCCGGTTTGGGCAATCCGGGACGGTCCTACGCCCAGACCCGCCACAACGTGGGGGCGCGGGTGGTTCAATGCCTGGCCGAGCGTTGGGGTGTCCCCATGCGGGTGCGCGACGGCCTTTTGTGGGGGGCGGCGGTGAAGGAGGATGGGACCACGGCCTTCCTGGCGTTGCCCCAGACCTACATGAACGCCTCCGGCGAGGTTCTCGCGCCCTTCCTGAGGTATCGCCAAGTGCCTCCAGAACGGTTGATCGTGGTGGTGGACGATATGGATCTGCCGCCGGGACGACTGCGGATCCGCGCCGGGGGATCCTCGGGCGGGCACCATGGGCTCGATTCGATCATCGCGCGACTGGGAACCGATCGCTTTCCCCGGGTGCGCTTGGGGGTGGGAAAACCGCCCGCCCCGGAATGTGGCGCGGATTGGGTGCTTTCAGGTTTCGCTCCGGACGAGAGGAAAATCGTCGAGGAGGCCGTCGGCCGAGCGGTCGATTGTGTGGAGACATACTTGGATAAGGGAGCGGACGCCGCCATGCGAATGATGAATCCGCCCAACCCCGATCGAGGGAATTCATGAGAGGTTTTTCACTGACACCGCAGGAACGCAATGTGGCTTTGTTCGCGGTGGCGTGTTTGCTGATCGGATTGACGGTTTTCGGATTTCGAGCCGCGCGGGGCCTGACCCGCGAAGAGGTTCGGGAAACCCGCAAGGCCCAGAAGCGCGAGATCCGGGCCCGCTTGGATCGGGTGGACCGTGTCAACGGCGCGCACCACCGTCCACGGGGGGTCTTGGACCTCAACCTCGCCTCGGAAAAGGACTTGGCCCGCTTGCCCTCCCTGGGGCCCGTCTTGGCCCGATCCGTGGTTTCGTATCGGGCCGCCCACGGGCCCTTCGAGCGCTTGTCCGATCTCGCGCTCGTGAAGGAGCTGGGCTCCGACCGCGTTCGCGAGGTTTCGAGGTTCCTGTATGTCCTGCCGTCCGACCATTACGCCGAGAACCCCGTCTTGACACCGGTGACCTCTCCTTGAAGCGGGTTCTTTCCCTCGACGGCGCCTGGCGGTTCAGACGCCTTTCCGATTCCACCCTGGACCAATTGGCCGTCCCCACGGCCCGCCCCAGGGAACGGACGATCCGGGTGCCCTCCAACTGGTACCTGGAGGGGGAGGATTTCGCCGGAAGCGCCCTTTACACGAGGTCTTTTTCGGCCCCGCGTCTTCGATCGGGGCAGGCGGCCTTCCTTCGCGTGAAGGGGTCCGATTACTTCACCACCGCCCGTTTGAACGGCGCCCCGCTGGGACGGCACGAGGGTTACTTCCAAACCTTCGAGCTCGACGCCACGGCCGCCTTGAGGGAATCCAACGTCCTCGAACTATTGGTGGCCTCTCCCAAGGAAAACCGGAAGTGTTGGCCCCACGAAAAATTTCTCCTCAAGGGAATATTCAACCACCATGACGCGAGGCCGGGGAGTTGGGACGTCGAAAGGGGGCAGGACCGGAATACCGGAGGCCTCTGGGGCGGCGTGGATTTGGTGGTGGCTGAAGGGGTGATCGTCCGCTCGATTCGCGTGACCCCGACGCGTTTAAAGGACGGCCGGGCCGTGGTCGAGGTGCGGTTGGGCCTCTTGAACCTGGGGCCGACGACCGAAGTCGATCTCGAGGCCCGCTTCGAGGGCGATAATTTCCGGTGTTCCCCTGAGAAAGCGCCCCGGCTCCGGCTTTGTCTCCCGCCGGGATCCTCGGAAACCGTTCTGGCCCATACGTTCGCGAGACCCCATTGGTGGTGGACTTGGGATCAGGGCCGTCCTGATTTGTACCGGTTGACCGTCCTTTTGCGTGACGCCGCCACGGGTCGCGAGGTGGAACGGGAGACCACCCGATTCGGTTTGCGCGAGATCCGCGTGTCGCCCGAATGGGAATTCACCCTCAACGGCCGCCGTTTCTTCCCGCGTGGCTCGAACATCATTCCCACCCAGACCCTCTCCGATTACGGTGCCGAAAAAGCCAGGCGGGACGCGCGGCTCATTCGGGAGGCCAACCTCAACACCATCCGCGTGCACGCCCATGTCAATCGCGGGGAATTCTACGACGCCTGCGACGAGGCCGGCGTGATGGTGTGGCAGGATTTCGCGCTCCAATGGAGCTATGAGCGTTCGGACGCCTTCCTTCAAAACGCCTGTCGACAGATCAAAGACATGGTGCGCTTACTTTACAATCACCCCTCCATCGGGGTGTGGTGCTGTCACAACGAGCCATCCGTGAATCGCGAGGAATTGGATCCGGTGCTCCGGATGGCGGTCGCCGAGGAGGACGCCAGCCGACATGTGGACGTCGCCAGCGATTTCAGGTATCACCCGTATCCGGGTTGGTACTGGCACGATTCGGCCAACAAGGATTCCTCCGGTGTCCTCAACTCGGATCTCAAGTTCGTGAGCGAGTTCGGGGCCCAGGCCCTGCCCGACGTGGCGACGCTGAAAAAAATGTTCAAGCCGAAGGAGCTTTGGCCTCCCGATTGGAAGGCTTGGGCCTTCCGGGATTTCCAGTTTCAGCAGACTTTCAACGTGGCCAAGATCCCCTTGGGCCGATCCTTGGCGGAGTTTGTCCGCAACAGCCAGGCCTACCAAGCCCGGTTGATCAAGGACTACATCGAATCCTGCCGCGTGCGGAAGTACAAACCGCTCCAGGGCGTGTTTCATTTCATGTTCGTGGACTGCTGGCCGGCCATCACCTGGTCGGTGTTGGATTTCGACCGCCGGCCCAAAGCGGGTTATCACGCGCTGAAAACGGCCTGCCAACCGCTTTTGCCCATCTGGCGCAACGGCGTGCCCCGGGTGAATCCCGGGTGGAAGATGAATTGGGGCGGGCGTTTCCTGAGGGACCTGATCGTCGTGAACGACTTGCCGACCGGGTTCAAGAACCTTCGGGCCGATCTGGTCGTCTTAAATCCCAGGGGCAAGGTGATTCACAGTGAAAGCGGTGTTTTCTCGGTGGGAGCCGATACGGTGTCCCGGCCCCTCACGACGGATGCGCATCACGGTGACGACACCCAACCCCTGCTGGCGCCTGTGAAAGGGCCGTTGGGGGACTATACCGTCCGGGTCCGGCTTCTGAAGGGACGCCGGATCCTGGCCGAGAACACCGAAACCATCCCCGTGGTGTCGAGGAAAACCTCGACCCGGTCCTGATATGGCATCTTTCCGGGATGAAAGCGCCGACGACCATGAAAGACTTTTTCACGCCAAGGTCCCCACGTTCTCCCCGGGAACATAACCCGGTTGCGCGGTACGTCGGCCGGAGCGTCATCGTGGGGATCGGGTGTCGCTGGGCCATGCTTCTCTTTTTGATTCTGGCCGCCGGCCCGGCTTCGGCCAAATTGCAGATCCTCCGGCATGTGCCCTCCACGTTCGTTTATCCCGTGGACGGCCATATCCCTTTCAACATCCACAAAGGCACCCCCACCCTGCTCACCCTCATGTTGCCGGGCGCCTCGTTCTATAACCCGCAAGGCGTGGCTTGCGCCCTCCTTCAAAGCACCGACAATCCCAAGGATCCCCTCGACGACGTGGAGCTCACCGTGCTGGGCGCGAATTCGGGCGCGGGCGAGATCTTGTACAACGTGGGGCTTCGGAATGTGCGAAAAATGGGGGTGACGGGTCGCGGGGTCAACCAGTTTCGCGACCCCGTGGGGACCGCGATCCATCGTTCGGGAGCGGCCGCCGTGGCTGATTCGGGCAACGACCGGATCGTCATGCTCAAGCACGACGGTTACCGCTTGACCTGGATCAAGGCCGAGGGAAAAACCGGAGACGCGCCGGGACAATTCCGCGGGCCCCAGGGCGTGGCGTTCGACTGCGCGGGAAACCTGTACGTCTCCGACACGGGCAACGACCGTTTGCAAAGAAGGACGCCGGACGGCCAATGGAGCGTTCTTTCGGGCGCCGACCTTTCGGGACCCACGGGTTTGGCGGTCATCGACGGGTCCGATCCCTGGACCTATCACACCCAGGGCCCCTATGCCAATCGGCTGGCCGTGATCGACCGGAAGGGGACCCGGCTCCAGACCTTGACCCTGGACGCCTCTCCGTTGTCCTCCTGGACGGCCGGAAGCGACCCCGGGGAAGGGGCGGTCCACTTGAACGCCTGCGCGTTCGATTATTTCGGTCATCTGGTGGCCACCGATGACGCGAGATCGTGTCTCCGCAAATACGACCGCGATCTCACGCCCCTCGCGGTTTTCGGATCCTTCGGGGACGAGGATTACCAGTTTCGAAAGCCCCGTGGCATCGCGATCCACAAGCAACTCGGGCAGGTGGTGGTGGCCGAGGAGCAAAGCGTGCAATACATGTGGGTGGGGGCCGACGCGTTGAACCTGCGCGCGGAGCCCGTGCCGGGCGGCGTGGCGTTCCGTTTTTTCCTCACGGAGGCGGCGCAAGTGACCGCGGAGGTGCGGCGCGCCGACGGGACGCCCGTCTCGGTGGTGGCGAAGGACATCACGCTGGATGAGAAAACCCGCGCCATCCTCTGGCGGCCGTCCCCCTTGACGCGGAAGGGGACTTACTGGTTGCATCTGCAAGTGATGGCCACCTATTCGTCGCGGGATCGCCTCGCCAAGATTCTCAAGCTCGAATTCCCATACGACGGCTCCGGAACCCCGCTGAAACCCATCCCCTCGCCGCCTGGCGATTCGGGGATTTCACGGCCGCTTCCCGAGACATTGGTTGGGACGCCGACCCCGATCCCCGCGAGCGTGTCGCCGGGCCCCACTTGGACGCCTCCCGTCTGGGGATACGGTTTTCCCGCGTCTTCCACGACGATTCCCACGCCCGACGCGGGGACTCCGTCCGGGGCGGATTGACCCCGGAAGGGGCTTCTGTCCCGCCAAACGCCTTTTCCCCACGAGACTCTGTCCCGTTTCGAAGCCCATAAACACACCAAAAAAAGACCTATGCGAAACGCCTGAATTGTCCTAACCTGGATCAGGACCAAAATAAGGCAGAATCGGCAATGGCGTTCACCGTAGGGGGCTGTGTGTCGTTTCTGGCGGGCGCCGCTCTGGGATTATGGACGCCTCTTTCGTCGCGTTTTCCCGTGTTTGCCGCCTGTTGTTTTCTGGCGATCGCGGCGCAATTTTCAAGAAATTCGACGCGCCAACGCGTTTGTCTCCTCTCCGCGGCGTTGTTCCTCCTTGGCGTCGGACGCACCCTCACGGCCGAAAAGGATTTCCAAACCTTCCGATCGTTTTTCCCGTCGGGGGCGGAAGGAGTCCTTCGACTCCGCGTGGATTCGGATCCCGAATTGATCTTCGACCGGACGGCCGGGGGACACGAAACCGGAAGGGCCCCGGAGGGGTATCTTCCCCCAGTTCAGAAAATCCGGTGTCTCGTCAAGGTCCTCGCCGTGGACGGCCGAAACGTGAGGCCTTTCGCCGCGCGCGCCACTTTTCGAAGGAGCGAGCGCTATCCCGGCGAGATTCTCTCGTATGGACAGACCCTTCAGGCGCGGGGAAGCCTCGGGGTTCCCTCGCCGGCCATGAATCCGGGCGGCTTCGATTACGCTCTTTACTTGAAGTCCAAGAACATCCCCTACGCTTTCCAAGCCAGACCAGGGTCCTGGCGCGTGACGGATTCCGAGGGGGGCATCCCCCTGTTCCGGGCCTCCCTTTCCTTAAGGCGTTCGGTGGAGGACCGCGTGACGGCCCTTTGGCCGTATCCCGCCAACGCGTTATTTCTCGGATTGCTTTTAGGGGAGGACGCGGCGCTCCAGGAGGAGTTGGTGGAGGACTTCGCCGTGACCGGCACGGTCCACATCCTGGCGGTGTCGGGGGCCAACACCGCCCTGGTGACGGGCCTGTTGTTCCTCGTTTTCCGGGTCCTGGGTTTTCGAAGGAAAAACTCGGCGTGGCTCAGCCTGTTCGGCCTTTTGTTGTTCGTCTTCATGACGGGCGCGCCGCCTTCGGTGTGTCGGGCCGCCCTTTGGGGCGGTTTGATCCTATTGGCGGTGATTTGCGAGCGCGCGCCGCGGTTAGGGACTTTGGCGATCCTCTCGGCGGCTCTTTTGGTCGCCCACAATCCCTTCACGCTTTTCGACTTGTCTTTCCAGCTATCGTACTTGGCGGCGCTGGGCTTGGTCACCTTCGGGCCCTGGTGGTACGCCAGGCTCAAAGGTTTGTGGAGGCCCGCCGCCGCGACTTTGGCCGCCACGTTGGGCGCGCAGATGGGGGTTTGGGTTTTAATGGCGGATCGGTTCAACCAGTTCGCCGTTTACTCGATTCCGGCCAACCTGGCGGTGGCGCCGCTGGTGGCGGCCGCGACCGCGTCGGGGTTGCTCGCGATGTCCGTGTCGTTCCTCGCGGGGGGAGCGGCGGCGCCTTTCGTCGAGGCGGCCCGATTGCCGTTGGAGATTCTGCCCGCCACGGCTTCTTGGATCGCGTCCTGGCCGGGAGCGTCCATGGTGGTGGCCACGCCGCCGTTGAAATGGGTGGTTGTTTTCCACACCATGCTTTTCCTCAGCTTCACTATTTTTTGGCCTGCCGAGGCGCCTGAAAAGCCTTCCGGAACCTGGACGCGTCGGGAACGGATTAGGATTCTGGCTCGACGGGGTTGTCTCGCGTGTTGGATCCTTTTCCTGGCGTTCACCTGCGGTGGGATGATCTTGGAAAAAAGAGCCTCGAAACCTTTTCGGGTGGTATTCCTGGCCGTGGGGCACGGGAACGCCGTCGTGTTGGAGGATCCGTCAGGTCGAGTGATGGTGGTGGATGGGGGGAGGGAACGCGACGGGCCGGCGCGTTGGAATCCCGTGGTGGCTTATCTGCGGCACAAGGGATGGAATCGCGTGGAGGCGATTCTCAACACCCATCCGGACGCGGACCATGTGGGCGGGTTGGTGTCCGTGCTGGAGGCTTGTTCCGTGGGCAAGGCGTACCAAGGCAAGGGCGCGAGAGCCCGTTCCCGTGTTTACCAATTGTTCTTGAAAAGGTTGGAGGAAAAGCGCGTCCCCTTGATCGAGGCGCAACGCGGCTTCCGGTTGACCGAGTTGCCCGGGGTCGAGACGCGCGTGGCGCATCCTCCGGCCGGGTTTCGGCCCAGAAAACACCGGGAAAACAACCGCTCGGTGGTTCTGTGGACAGAGGCGCCTTGTGGGCCCGGGAAAATCGCCATTCTTTTGACGGGCGACATGGAACCCGAGGCTTGGGAGATGTTCTTCAGGCTTGAGAGGTCCTTGCGGCCCCTGGAGGGGTTGCTGGCGCCCCACCATGGAAGGAAATCGGGCGGGTCGGAAAGCGCGATGGAAAAACTCCGCCCCGCGTGGGTGGTTTCCAGCGATCTCAAGCCGCACCCCGAACTCGCGGGCAGGATTTTCGCGGATGATTCGGATCGTGTGTTATCCACGGCCGATTCGGGCGCGGTGATTTTCACGGTGTATCCCCGGGGACGTTGGACGGTCGCGTCCTTTCGGCGGGGAATCCATTGGGATTCAGGGGCCCTAACGCCGGATTGACAACCCGGAACCGCGGACGTACCGTTGGTCGGATGATTCGGGATGGGAGTGAAATGGCCTCTAACGCGAAATTAACGCTCGAGAGGCGGGGGAGCCCCCGCTTGGTCGTGAGAGCCCCGATACGATACCGATTGGAACGGGACGAGAACGTCCTCCGAGGCATCGATGACTGGCGGCAAAAGAAAGACAACCTGTACACGTTGGATTTGAGCCTGGGAGGCATGCGAATCGCGGTGGACAAGCCGTTGACGGTGGGCGATGTCCTTCAATTCGACATCCATCTTTTGAATAAGTCCAAAAAAGTCGGCGTGTACGCGAAAGTCATCCAAGCGGACAAGAAAAGCGCCGGGCTCCAATTCCTGATGATGGAGGACCATCAAAAGGACGCGTTGAAAGCCTTCTTCGAGTTTCTCCAGTTCAGTCAAATCCACCCCAAGACAAAAGCCCCCCGATAAATCCCCTCGCGAATCCGTCCGTGAAAAGGCCCGACCCCCCTGGGGGGACCGGGCCTTCGGAGGGCTTCGGCGGAGTGGACGAGTGCGTTTTCCGGAAGCCCGACCGTGTTGAGATGGTTTCTCAGTTCATCTCGGGAGCGTAGCTGAGGTCGGGGAAGGGGTTGGGGATGGGTTTCGACCCGAAACCGTAATAAACGACCAGCGCCTGGGAGAGTTTGTACATCCCGGTGTCGTAGTCGAAGGCGACCTGGATCGTGGGATGGGATTCGCGCTCGCCCATGCCCGTGCCGGCTTCTTCCTTGGATTCCGCTTGATCCGCGCGGTCGGTCGCCATTTCCGCGCAGGCGGGCGCTCCCGCCATGGAACCGGCGGATTTGTTCGCGCGGGAAGTGTACGGCGCGCCACGACGGGAGCGCCGGTAGAGGGGGTGCGCGTCGTAATATCGGTCCAATTCGGCCTGGTTCCAGAAGAAAGCCGCGCCGATGACGCCGCAATTCTCGGCCAGGTCTTTTCCGGTCATCTCGCCGCGCCATTGGGCGTAAGACTTGGGCTTCTCCGTGAAGAAGAAACGCCGCGACTCGGATCCGCTCACCTGCCAACCCGGAATCGTGACGTAGCCATGGGGATCGATAATCCACTTCGGGCCGTCGGAGATGCCGCTGGGCTTGCCGGAGATCGAGTTGAGCCCATCCACGGTCAGGTTGACCGCCACGCGCACCGGCAGGGGGTTGTAGAGCCGCACCGAGTAGCGTTCACCCTTGCGGGCCGTGATGAAGGGACGGCCGTATTTGGATGCCTCGGGCTTGATCCCTTCGTTATCGGCCATGACTTCGAGGCGGAAACCGCGCGGGACACGCCTGACTTCATGGCGCAATTGACCGTCGTCGATAATCGCGACGCGGTTTTTAACCTCATATTTCATTTCGGCGGCTTGGATACTCGACGCCGCCATGGCCAGCAGTACCGCCATCGTCATTTTAATGAATCGCACATCGCGCCCCCGTGGAAGGAATTATTCTCAAACCGCTGTCCATTGGGACACGACCTGGGTGGAAAAAGTTCCCGGGGGGGAGGCGGCCCGCCGGGCCGCCGGAGCAATTGAACAATAGAAAAATCGAGAATCGATAAGGACAATTGCGGTCTATTCTCTATTTTCGATTTTCGGTAGGAAATTGGGTCTATATCCGTCCTCTGCTGCGAGGGGGAGCCGGAAAAACAAGAAAGGGCGGAAGGCAAAAAGCCTCCCGCCCATTTTTAATTCCGGCCGTCCCGGGCGGGGGGGTCGGACAGCCATTGGTTACTAG